>CAZCZF010000005.1:0-57045 GCA_964503025.1 uncultured Vampirovibrio sp.
TGCTTCTAAAGCGTTAGAGTTAGTAAAGTTAGTAGCCATACAAGATACGTAAGCTTCGATTGCGTGAACTAATGCGTCAATACCTGAAGCAGAAGTTAATCCTTTTGGCATACCATCTACAAAATTAGGGTCAACAATTGCCATGTTAGGTGTCAATGCGTAATCAGCGATTGCATATTTTACGTGAGTTTCATCATCAGTGATAATAGCAAATGGAGTCACTTCTGAACCGGTACCGGATGTTGTAGGAATTGCAACCATTGTAGCTTTTTTACCTAATTCAGGAATACAACAAATTCTCTTTCTGATATCCATGAATCTCATTGCGATATCTTCAAAGTTTGTATCAGGTTGTTCATACAATAACCACATAATCTTAGCTGCGTCCATTGGAGAACCTCCACCAAGAGAGATGATTACATCAGGTTCAAACGGCTTAAGAATAGCCATTGCTTGGTTAATTGTAGACAATGTAGGATCCGGTTTAACATCAAAGAACACTTCGTGTTCAATGCCGATTTCATCAAGAACTTTAGTAATGTTGTCTACAGCACCTGAATTGAACAAGAATCTGTCAGTAACGATAAATGCACGTTTTTTACCTGAAAGTTCTCTCAATGCAAGGTCTAATGCGCCTCTCTTGAAGTAAACTTTAGGTGGAACCTTAAACCATAACATATTTTCTCTCCTTTCAGCAACAGTCTTGTAGTTCAATAAGTTTTCAACGCCTACGTTACCTGAAACAGCGTTGCCACCCCAAGAACCGCAGCCTAATGTCAATGACGGTTCAAGTTTAAAGTTGTATAAATCACCGATACCACCTTGAGAAGAAGGTTGGTTAATCAATACACGGCAAGTTGGCATTTTTTCCGAGAACAAATTAATTCGTTCTTTATGACGTTCATCTGTATAAAGAACAGATGTGTGACCTGCACCACCGTGTGATACCAAGAAGTATGCTTTTTCAGCAGCATCTTCAAAATCAGAAGCTCTGTAAAGAGTCAATACCGGAGAAAGTTTTTCTCTTGAGAACGGATCTTCCCAATCAACTTCACCACGTTCTACAAGAAGAATTTTTGCATCTTCCGGAACTTCATTACCAAAACCTGCTAAATCAGCGATTTTGTGTGGTTTTTGACCAACGATATCAGGGTGAGCAGTACCTCTCTTTGGATCAATGATAGGAAGGTTGATTAATTTTTCCTTTTGACCATCATTAACAAGGTAAGCACCTCTATATATAAATTCTTTTTTAACTTCTTCATAAATGCTATCAACAACGATTACAGATTGTTCAGAAGCACAAATCATACCGTTATCGAAAGATTTTGACATAAGAATTGAAGAAACAGCCATTTTTAAATCAGCAGTTTCATCAATTACTGCCGGAGTATTACCAGGACCAACACCTAGAGCTGGGTTACCTGATGAATAAGCAGCTTTAACCATGCCAGGACCACCTGTTGCCAAGATACAATCTATATTAGGGTGGTTCATCAATGCGCTTGAAAGTTCGATTGACGGTACATCAATCCATCCGATAATATCTTCCGGAGCACCTGCTTTAACAGCTGCTTCAAGAACTATTTTTGCAGCTTCGATAGTACATTTTTTAGCTCTTGGGTGTGGTGAGAAAATAATACCGTTTCTTGTTTTCAAAGAAATCAATGATTTAAAAATCGCAGTTGAAGTAGGGTTTGTAGTAGGAACAATACCTGCTAAAACACCAAGAGGTTCTGCAACAATTTTAATACCGTTTGCTTTGTCTTCTTTGATAATACCGCAAGTTTTTGCGTTTTTATGCTTGTTGTAAATATATTCGGAAGCAAAGTGGTTTTTGATAATTTTATCTTCCAAAACGCCCATTCCTGTTTCTTCGATAGCCATTCTAGCCAAAGGAATACGTGCTTTGTCTGCTGCGCCTGCAGCTGCTTTAAAGATTGCATCTACTTTTTCTTGTGAAAAAGTTGCAAAGATTCTTTGAGCTTTGTGTACTCTGGAAATCAAACCTTCCAACTGATCAAGTGTTTCAACTACATTTGATGAGTTAAGAGATTTTTCCAAAGCTTCAACGTTCTTTTTTGTTTTCGTTGTCATATTGAAATCTCCTTTTTTTGTACTGCTCTTAATAATATTGCAACACAAATGAAAACTCTTGTCAACGCAAGTATACAGCGAGATAGAGGGGAAATTTTCTAAGCGTTTACCCTCAAACTCGCTAGTTGAAATCAATCTAGCGAGTGTATAAATTACACTCGCTGAAAAAATTTAATAAATTCTTTACATGGAAAACTTAAATTTATATTCCAAAAGCAGTTCTTAATTTTTTTGTATCAAAAAACTGTTCTTGATTTTGAGCAGATACATTATTACCGTCATCACCTGAGTTTGTTCCATTCAAGGAATTAACATCAGCCTGCAATTGTGTATTTGCTTCTATAATTGCATCCACATCCCAAGTACCTGTTGCTTCTATATAAGGTTGCGCTGTGCTCATATATTGTTCAGCAAGACTTGTTGCACCTTCACCAATTTGCCCTATGGCACTCGTATATCCTGTTACCTGTGCAATATCAGTGCCTATTTTTCCGATAGATGAAACACTTGATTGTAAATTTTTAGTACCGCCTTGGATTCTTGTTTGACCTGCAGAAATTCTTTGAGTTCCATCCGTAACCAATTTCACACCCTGTCCACCAGAACCTAAAGCACTAACTACATTTGAGTTAATTGCTTCACCTGCTGCAACTTCTGCATTACCTGTAGGAACATCTGTTCCGCCTTGTGTTGTAATTTGTGCCGCTTTTCCGCCAAGTTGAGAACCGTTTTGGATGTACTTCTGAAGATCGGCAACTCCTTCTGAAATTTGAGTTGCTGACTCTTCTATATTTTTTGTAATATCTGTTACATTTTGTTCGACAACTGCATTTTGCTCTTCAATGGTTGCCTGTACATCTTGAATTGAAGCGACAATTGTACTAATTTCATTCGTCGCACTTTTAATTGCTTCAAGCGCTTCTTCGCGTTTTTCAGGGTCATTGAGATTAGCCTTTTGTTCTTCTATAATTTGAAGTTGTGCTTCAATCTGTGCTTGATATTCAGAGATTTCTCCGCCATCTTCGCCCAATTTTTCTATCTCTGCTAACGCATTTTCTATGCTAGAAGTACTATTTCCGATATTTGTAGTAATTTCTTGAACTTTTTGTTCTATTTCTGCTTTTTTATCCTCAGCAGCTTTTGCATTTTTATCTATTGCCTGAGAGTTTTTATTAACTTCTTGAGTAGCCTTTGCTTGTTGATTTTGACTAAAAGAAATTTGGCTCAAAAGATCTTTTATAAAATTCACAGTTGTCTGCACTTTTTGCTGGTCATTTCCCTCTGCAGAACTTTGCACATTTTGGGAAATTGCAAAAATAGAATTTATATATTCAGAGTCACTTGATGTTCCGACTGTCTTTGAATCAGCAGCAGAAATGGATTGCAACTGACTCATTGCTTGCTTTAATTTTGATTGTAGATCTGTGTTGAATCCTGCTGACATCTTACGTACTTCTTCCTATAATACCATCTTATATATATAAAGTATAGAAAAAATAGCTAATTCCCAAAGTCAAAAAAATCTTTACAAAAATTTACATTCATTTTCGCCTGCATTCAATTTTGCAAAACAAAAGGTAGCTCTCATTTATACAAGAACTACCTTTTATTACTTTATTTAACAACTTTTCCTGTTTTATTATTAGTGAAATTTAAAAATTTTATCCGCATCAGGACCTTTATAGACAGGATATTTGCCTATTAAATCCGTATCTTCAGATGAAACAAAATAAACACCTTCTAATAATGTCCATTTTTGACTTTCTTCATCAAAATAATAATGTCGTAGTTGAGAATAATCACCTGATGGCCTACTAGGGTTATGAGCTTCACAATATATTCCCGGTATTAAAGTAGTTCTTAAACGAGATACATCAAATGCAGAAAATTCTTTTTTGTGTTTTCCCAGATACAAAGCTAATGTAAACCTGTCGGGATTTCTACAACTTTCCGAAAAATAACAATTCGGTCCTTTATTCCCATTGACATCAACTTCAATTGATTCTGCATTTTCTCCGAATTCCGAAATCGGAACATTCCAGACAATGCCATCAGGAGTGGTGAATGTTCCTTGTGGTATTTCTCCGTCTGTAAATCTGTGTGCAGCACAAGATACACCTGCCATAGTTTTCATTCTTGATGCGAATAATTCACAGAACTTCGTATTACCACTATAAGCCCTTCCTTCATAGCTTACCTCTTCTGTATCACCAAGATTTGCATCTTTATATAAATCCTCATCGTTTAGCAATTCTTGCTGCAATCTTTCTGACAAGAAAAGTGCTTTTTGGTATTTGTGTACATTTTCATCTGCTTTTGTATTTTGCAATACCGGTATTAGTATTAGCGCAACAGTAGCAATAACACCCAGTGTTATTACCATCTCAGCAATTGTAAATCCTCGTTTTTGCATTCTGCTTCCTTTCTGTTTTTGTAACTTACTACTTCACATATTCACTCGCTATTTCAAGACAAAACCGCCATTCAGAACACAACACAAATTCGACACATAGAACTTAAAAATTCTTTTGTCGACTTGTACCGACTGAATGACGGAATACCAAAGCTACCCTTCTGGCGCAAACCTAAGAGTAACGGTTTATTTGTTTTATGCGACGAGAGCAATAAATCTCTACAAACGTGTAGACATAGGGCTTCTACCCCCCCCCCCCCGTTGACTACAACTATGTCAGGGAGTGAGTTTTGGGCACATTCCAATTCTTCATCAAAAAACGCTCTACTCATATACTTTATTATATTCCACATATTCACATTTTGATAACACGCTTGGATACAAATTGTTACATAGCGTTACATGAAACTTCCAACAAAAATTAAGAGTAAACAAATGGAGGACCGTTTTTAATTTCAAATAATATATTATCGGCAATTATTTTAAGCTCTTCCTGAGATTTTCCATTTGCTTTTTGTATAAAAAATTCATCACAAAGCGGCTCTATTGCAGACTCTTTCTTCGCCTTAAAATTTCTTAACTCAGTAGACACAAGTCTTGTTTGTAAATCCAATTCAATCTGAGCATTATATTTTTTTACCTGAACTTCTTTTACGGCTTCTGTTGCAGCTTTACCTCCATAAGCAAGAGCAGAAATTCCCGCAATTCCGAAAAACAGATTTTTAAATTGCGGATTTTTTGGATTCATCAACCAATCATAAAAAAACGACAAATAGTCATTTACGTGCGAAAAATACGTAATCTTATTCCTTCCACTTCCACCCATCATCGGATTAACCTTTTCCGTTGCTTGGTTCATACTGTCAAGCAAATGTTCTAAAAATACCTTTTTTTCTTCCTCCGGTAAATCAAGTCTATCCACAGCAGCCTTAACCTCAGAAGGCTGCGCGTAAATTGATTCAAGCAGATTTTCTATAAGATGTTTATATGCGTCATTGCCTGAAAGGATTTCGCCATTATGACCTTGGATATTATTAAGCGGTTTTTTCGCATTAAACTCTTTTATAACATTATCCAAGCCCTTTTTGGTATTTTGTATACCTTTTGAAAGATATTCGTCACTTTTTCGTATATTTGATGCCGCAAAATAACCTAAACCAAAAAGCGACAACAAAGTTATTCCACCTAAAACAAATTGATTGTACTCTTTTTTATCATTTTCTTTCTTTCCTTTAAAACTCAATTCTTCCGAAAACAGCTTAGCTTTAGAAGAAAGCATACTTCTGATAATTTGAATTTTTCCGGAAAATAACTGCGTTTCTACCGCAATCAAATTTTCCTGTAAGTTTTTTTGAATATCCGCTTCTTGTTTTTTGACCCAAACTTCTTTAAACCCATCAATAAAAGTTTTTCCTAAAAAAGCCATTGAGCCTAGCGTTATAACTCCTAACGAAGCTAAGATAGTTTTTCTGTTTGGAGATTGAATCATACTAAAAATACTTTGATGAATTTCGTCATTAATACAGTGATTACGAGTCATCCCCGGTAACAAATATTCTTTTGTGCTTTCAAGCTTGCTTTTGGAAAACTTTTTCATCATTGCGGTAAAACCGCCCAATAATCCCATTACACCAAGAGTTGCCACACATATCGGAACAAGCGGGTTAGTTTTTTTTGCATCCTCGTCATTTAGTCTTGAAGGTAAACCAATTTCCGTATTAGAAATTATCAAAGTATCACAAGTTTCATCCAGAGGAGTCGGAGTCATTACACTTTTTTCACCAATCAGCAAAGGGTCTTTCACAAACGAATTTACAATAACACCTTCCTTTACAAATGTGTCATTGCGTTTTTGAGTATTCGTCATGTTTTTTTGGTGTCTTGAAGATTCAAGATCCTGATTTATCTTGGGAATCATCCTTTTTCTTTTTCCAAATTTTGTGAATAATTGTTTTTAAGTTAAAAATCTTTTTGTCATCGTCAATTTTTGTATCTTCATCGTCCGTATTATGCTTTTTGAAAATTTTGAACAATCCTTCAAACTTAGACTTTACTGCACTTACGAACTCTGAAATTTTCTTTTCAATAAAAGCTTTTGCTTCACCAAAAATTGCATTTAATTTGTCTTGAATGTCTACGATTTTCTGTTTGATTTGAGATAGTTTGTCAGCAAGATTGGAAATCATATTCACAAGAGTCGTTACACTTTTTGTTATCCCGTTAACTATTCCTACTGCGACATTACTAATTGTATACGCAACCGGTTTAAAAATAAAGCTGTTAGAAATCTGATTTGCAAACTGTAACATTTTTTGTGTTAAATTTTCCATATTTTTTTGAAACTGTAAAAGAGCTTCCGCGTGCGATTTAAGATTTCTTTCATGAGCTTCAAGCCTTGCTTCTCTTGCTCTCATCATTGCACCTATCATTGCACATTGATGATAGCTCATCTCGCCGGCTTTTTGCGGTCTTTCACCAACTCGGCTACCGCCTCCACCACCCATATTAGAACAAATAGGACAAGCTGACGGTGGTAATCCGTGAGGACATAATCCCGCATTCATTTTATTAACTTGTTGTACTGCATTTGACAAAAAAATAAACTTCCTTTTCTGCTATTTTGCCGCAGCTCAAGAAAGTTCTATGCAATACTGTGACTCGCAGTTTGCATTATCTTGTGAGTATAGATTTTGTCTTATGACATTAAATCTACGTACATAGTACTTCCGGCTTTAACGGCTGCGGCACAGTCACGGATTTTCACCGTTGTTTCCTCTTTTATCTATGATATTTTATTATTATATCGTACGATAATTGATTTTTACGGTCAAGTTTGTAGTAAAATAATGTTATCATGATTAGAAAATTTTACATTAAAGATATATTAACCATTGCCCTGCCTATAATAATGGGGAATCTCGGCTTCATTTTAATTGGAGTTGGAGACGTAATTGTTGCTGGGAAGCATTCTACAGATACACTGGCTGCAGTGAGTTTGGCAACTGCAATAATAAATTGTATTATGATGTTCGGAATAGGTATTCTCGGGAGCATTTCTCCGATTTTGTCTAACTACAGAGGTGCTGGAAATCAAGCAGAAAAATATTTTTACCCGTCTTTAAAATTTGCGGCTTGGCTTTCAATTATCGCAGCTCTGGCTATTATGGCTTTCATTCCACTAATTGATAAATTAGGTTTTGAACAAAAATTAGTTCCATTAATCAAAGACTATTTTTGGATTACTGCATTTTCCACTTTCGGAGCATATTTGCATTGCATGGCAAAAGAGTTTTTACAAGCTTTTGAAATCGTTGTTTTTCCAAATATTTTAACCGTAATTTGTATATTTGTGAACGTTGGCTTGAACTTTATCTTCGCATTCGGTTGTGGATTTATACCGGAAATGGGCGCTGCAGGTCTTGCCATTGCAAGTTTAATCACCAGATATCTAATGGGCATAATTCTTTTTGCATATTGTTTCAAAAAGGTTAAAATTCAACACTACAAAGCTAGCGGATACTATCGTGATATGTTAAAAGTTGGAACTCCTACCTCTCTCGCAATCATGATAGAGTTTATAGGATTTAACGCAATTACAATATTACTAGGAAGAATCTCCGGAATTTACGCAGCTGCTCAAAACATTGTTTGTACCCTCACAAGCGTGTCTTTTATGATTCCTTTGGCAATCGGAAATGCAACCGCTGTAAAAGTCGGTTTTGCCAATGGTGCAAAATATTACAATTCTTTGAAAAATTACGCCTATACCGGAATCATAATGTCAGCTTCATTTATGGCTTGCTCTGCCGTTACGGTAGCAATTTTCCCTGAATTTCTTATAAAATTATTCACAAACGATTTGGAATTAATAAAAGTTTGTATTCCTGTTGTTCATGTTCTATGTATATTCCAAGTGTTTGACGGAATGCAAGCCGCTCTTGCAGGAGTATTCAAAGGATTGAAACAAACAAATGTTGTTATGATATCAAATTTCATAGCGTTTTGGGTAATTTCACTCCCGCTGGGATGCTTCTTTGGTTTAAAACTCGGATTAAATCTTCTTGGATTTTGGTATAGTTTAGGTACATCAATCATTGTTCTTTGCGCAATTATGCTTGTAACAATGTTAGTAAAATTTAAAAAATTGGAGGATGTATGCCGCACTTCTTCATAGGGGTAAATGGTGAGAAAATCGCTAATACCATTAATCCGCCCGAAATAATAATCAAAGATACCGAAAATTACCGCCATATCGCACGTTCACTGCGTGCCAAAGGCGGAGAAAAGTTGCTTTTAATAGATGATAAGCAAATACAATACGAAACAATTATCAAAAAAATCACCTCAAAAGAAATCGTTTGCGAAATACAAAAATCTTATCCGTCAGAACGAGATTTAGATTTTGATTTATTTCTGGCTCAAAGTCCACTGAGAAGCGATGCTCAAACTACGGCAATCGAAAAAGCAACCGAACTTGGCGCAAGAGGGATTTATCCTATTTTTACAGATAATTGCGCACTCAAAGTCGATAAGCAAGAAAAATGGCAACGAGTTATGTACGAAGCATCCAAGCAATGCGAAAGAGCAAAAATTCCAACCTGTTTTCCTGCTACTACAATAGATAAAGTTTTAGAAAATCATTTTGACAAAATAATTGTTTTTGCAGAACGCTCTACTGAAAAAAGTTTAAAAACTTATTTAACAGAAAACAAAATAAAAAAAGGAGAGCGTGTTCTTGCAATAATCGGACCTGAAGGCGGGTTTTCAGAACGCGAGTTTGAATTTTTCAGAGAGAAAAAATTGCCGCTTATAACTTTAGGGGATTTAATTTTAAAAGCAGAAACAGCTGTTATTGTTGCTCTTGGAGATATTATATATGAATATCAAGGATGATTTTATACTTGCTCAAATTAATGAAGGCTACCTTGTAGGTGGAACAGTTCGTGACGCTCTCATGGGCAAAATCAGCTACGATAGAGATATTGCAATTAGAAATGCAGAAACTTTTGCTCAAAAAATCGCCAAAAAGTTTGACGGAACACTCATTACTCTGGATGAAGAAAACCATATTTACAGAATCGTATTACCGGACAAGCTCAACTATCTTGATATTTCAGAAATTCAAGGCAACTCAATAGAACAAGACCTTCTAAGACGCGATTTTACAATAAACGCAATCGCCTATGATTTGAAAAACAACGATTTTATCGACGTTACAGGTGGAATAAATGACTTGAAAAGCGCAGTTCTGCGACATATTAAAGACGAAAATTTTGCAGACGATCCTCTAAGATTATTGCGAGCGTTTAGATTTGCTGCCGTAACCGGTTTTGAAATGACACCAGAGCTTAAGGCTGCAATAAAAAAATACACACACTTAGCCCTAAATCCTGCACCCGAGCGCATAAATTACGAATTAATGAAACTTCTGGGAGGAGAAAATGCTGCAAAAATCCTCTTACTAATGGATGAATTTGGCTTATTAGAAAAAATATTCCCTTGCGTGAATGAGATGAAGCGTGTTGTACCAAATTCACACCACCACCTTGACCTCTTCCATCATGTCGTTGAAACTGTAAACAAAATAGAAATTGCTTACGCAGAGTGTGATACGGAAATAAAAGAGCACCTTGATGCATTAGATTTTGGCGGATTCCCAAGAATTAATCATCTAAAGCTTGCAGGATTTTTGCACGATATTGGCAAATTCTCAACTTGGACTATCGAAGGGGGTAAATGTAACGGGAGTAAATGCGAAGGGGGTAAATCTCAAGGGGGTAAGCACCAAGAGAATTGTCTGGAAAATTGTCAAGTTTGTTCCCAAGATAGTCGATATTGCGGAATGCGTCATCGTTTCATCAAGCACGATGATGTGGGTTCAAAGATGGTTGTTCCACTACTAAAAAAATGGAAGTTTTCAAAAAAACAAATCGAATATATTTCGTGTATGATTAAAAATCACATTTACCCATCAAGCGTTCTGGCAGCACCTGATTTAAACGAAAAAGTAATGATGCGCTATATCCGCAAAATGGACGATAATGTTATTGATAATATAATTCTAGCTCGCGCTGACAGGCTTTCTGCCAAAGGAATTGATGTTACGGAAGAAATGATACAAAACAATCTTGACGGATTAGATAAGCTTTTAAAGTTTTATCTGGAAAAACGTAAAACGCTTGAACCGTTACCAAAACTTATTGACGGAACTGAAATAATGAATTTGCTGAATATAAAACCGTCCGCACAATTAGGACAAATTATTAAGGCACTTGAAGAAGCTCAAATAAGTGGCGATGTTGTATCAAAAACCGATGCAGAAATTTTTGTGAAAAAGTTTTACGAAGAACAAAAATATTAAAAATGTTTAATTGTAGAACAACAAAAAAAGACATCTTATCTAAGATGTCTTTTTGTTTATACATTTTACCAAGAAAACTACTCAGCAGAAGCTTCTTCTGCAGGTGCAGCAGCTTCTTCAGCAGCCTTTGCAGCTTCCTCAGCTTTTCTAGCTTCTTCTTCAGCCTTCTTTGCTTGAGCCTTCTTTGAAAGTTTAACAACTTCTGATTTTTTGTAGTTAAGAGTTCCGTCTTCGTTGCAATTAGCAATTAAGTACTTAACTGTATCAGTAGGTTGCGCACCTTTAGAAATCCAAGCTTCAGCATTAACTTTATTAAGTTTCATTTCTTTTGTTTTTGGGTTGTAGAAACCTAATTCTTCAATAGGTCTACCTTCTCTTTTTGTAGTAGAGTTGATAACAATTACTCTGTATATCGGAGCTTTTTTAGCACCTAATCTTTTCAATCTGATTTTTAACATTTTCTATTCCTTCTATTTTCTACGATTTGCGGGAAAGCTAAACTTGACTTTTGCTTATCCCAAAGCCGCTTTTGAACAAGTTTTTAGAGGATACAACTCGTTCATGTATAGATAACCATAAAAAAAGTTTGAAATCAAGAGGATTAAACATATCTGCGGAATATATACTAAAGCATTTTTGTAATTACAGCTTATTTTCAGCCTTTTTACAGAATTAATTGTAACGTTTTGTAAATTATTTTGACATTTACTAGCAAAATTTTTTCTTGACACTTTTTAAAAAGAACATAAAGCTCTCTCTTCTTATTTAAACGGACAGGCCTTGGATTTTACAAGGTCTTTTTTTTATGCCAAAAGCCCTTCTACATCAATTACCGTTTTGAGTTTCAACGCATAAATATTTGTTTTATTGAATAATGCCAATTTTACTGCATCTTTTTCTGTCGTAATAATATTGCCCTCAATACCATCAATGTCTTTCAACATATACTGGTGATGGTCATCAAAAGTTATTTTTTCTGTTATTTCATAATCATTAAGGAATTGATAAAACTGCTCCGGTTGCCCTATCGCACATAGCGCAGTTGCCTTTGCGCCTTCTTCCAAATGTTCACCCGAAACAATATTGTACGCATAATCCGGCTCTACTTTTGCCACCAAAGTCTTAACATTTTGCTTTTTAAGCATTATTTTAGCGATTTTCTCAGCTCTTGAATGATTAATATTTTTGCTGACTATAACAAGTTTATCAAGCCTTGAAAAACCGCTCATACCTTCGCGCAACGGTCCTGCCGGCAATAAGTTCTCATTTCCGAACATTTTTTCTGAATCCACAAGCACAATATCTAAATCACGAGCAATTTTGCGATGTTGAAATCCGTCATCAAGAATAATTTTGGTTACACCCAACTCTTTTATTGCATACTCTGCCGCTTTAACCCTGTTTGAGCAAGTTAAAACCGCACACATATTTAAGTTTACAGCCAGCCAATACGGTTCATCACCTGCCATATCAGCTTTATAGTACAAGTTAATGCCGTCAGAAATTACATTTACTTTCTTGTTGTCTAATTTTCCGCCATATCCACGAGAAACTATTGCAACTTTTTCACCTTTATCAACAAAATATCGTGCAATTTCCGCCACTACAGGAGTTTTGCCGACTCCACCGGTAGTAAAATTTCCCACGGAAATAACAAAAGCATCAACCTTTTGAGACTTCAAAAAACCTTTATCATAAAGCAAATTTTTAAACCCGCTTCCTATACCGTAAAAAATCGAACAAAATTTGAGAATATTAAATACAAAACCCCTTGCATTTTTATCGTAGTGTAATTCCGTTATTTTAGATTTTAAGTTCAAACCAGCCCCCAGAATTAACCTTCTACCATTTTTTTGAATTTCTCAAAATCTTCTAACGTATCAATTCCAACCGGAATGTTATCGACTACCGCAACCTTTATCTTCATGCCGTTTTGAAGAGCACGTAATTGTTCAAGACTTTCTGCCATTTCGTAAGGTGCTTGCGGAAGCTTTGTCATCTTAAACAATGCTTCTTTTTTGTAGCCGTAAATACCCAAATGACCATACAAGCGCCATTTTCCTTCATTTACATTACGTTCGTAAGGAATTTTAGAACGAGAAAAATACATCGCATAATTATTCACATCAAAAACACACTTCACGAGGTTTGGATTTTGAGCCTCATCTTCGTCTTTAATCTCCCTTAAAAGGGTTGAAATATCAGCTTCTGTATCTTCAACAACCCCCTTGCGCACAAGTTCAATATTTGCTTGTTCAATCAAAGGCTCATCACCCTGAAGATTAATAATATAACCAATTTCAGGATGTCTGGATGCTACTTCCGCAATTCTATCGCTGCCGCTTTTATGCTCTGTTGATGTCATTTCAACCTCTGCACCAAACTCTTTGCATACATTGAAAATTCTCTCATCATCCGTTGCAATGATTACTCTGTCAATATGTTTGCACATACGTGCTTTTTCCCATACCCATTGTATTATCGGTTTATTATTAGCTTTTAGCAACGGCTTGCCTTCCAAACGAGAAGAACCGTAGCGTGCAGGTATAATTATTGCTGTTTGTTGTTCCATATTTTAACCTCTCCCACCTACTTCCCGAGAAGCAGGAATAAACTTATTTTGTCGCATTTATAAACACGGCATTTGATTTCAAACTAATTTCTCTACCCATAAGATAATTTTGCACATCTTGCATAAATTTCTCTACGGTAGCTTCGTCAAAGTATTTCATAAAGCGTTCTTTTGTAGACGGTTGATTAGGAGAAGGCGGATTTATAAACCATTCTCGCACCATGTTTGGCTGTACTACATATCGTGAACTTACTTCTTGAAGCTTTACTTCAGGAATAGAAAATCCCGCAATTTCCAAATTTGTTCTGAGTGTATGTTCATCAAAATTACACAAAGAATCAAGCGGATTTTCCATCAATTCATTTTCTGCACGCTTAAAATCTTCGTACTTTTCAATATATATCGGATCAAGAATCTCCCAATATCTCGTATTTGAACGTATAATCGGTTCAAATGCACACAATTTTCCACCGGGTTTTAAAACTCTGTAAATCTCACTGATTGCAGGTTGCTTGTTAACTACGTGTACCAAAACAGAACGCATTAAAGCTTTGTGAATCGTGCTTTCCGGAAGAGCAATATGCTCAACCGGACATCTTAAAAGCTCATAACCTTCCTTTACTCCCGCTTCATCAAGAATCTTCTTGCAATCATCAATACAATCCTGAAACATATCAGAAAATATTACTTTCCCTTTACACTCCTGCATTTCCAAGGCTTTGAACGCAAGCAAACCTGTTCCTGTGCCAATATCTAACACTACATCATAGGGTTTAATGTCTGCATATACAAGAACAACATCTCTGACAGCTTCAAGCCAACGCATTGTTTGTTCTTGCATTTCAGGCGTCTGCCCCGCAAATCGGTTTTGTTTTAACCATTGGGTCCAGTTTTTGCAAATCTCGCTCATCATCTCCTGCTTTCTTAATAAAGATTACACGAAACGATTATACTATACTTCGCAAAACATATCAATCTTAGCTCAAAATTGTTTTACAAAATTCATCAAACAAATCAAATCCAGCTTTTACATTTTTTTGGAGTTGTTCATAATAACTCCATAAAAACCTCGAGCTTACACCTTGCTCTATCATTAAGCCGGTTTTCTTAATGACTTTATCACCTTTTTTTACAACAGTTCCGATATAATTATCAGCTACGGTAAGCGTAGCTTCATTACCATCTTTCAACGGCACCGTCATGTTTTTAGGATTTTTTAACAATTTTGAATTAATGTTTGCCTTACAGGACACTGGGGAAATACCATTTATTCTCATACTTTTGCCTTTCTGGAAATATAAAAACCCGTAAAAAAATTTTTTGCGAGTATAAATACATGTTTTATAACATAAACATTCAAAAATATAAATTAAAAAGTTGTCTAAAATAAAAAAAGAACCGCTTATAAAAGCAGTCCTTTTATTGTTTGTAATTTTTTGTCTACACTGCGTAAACGCTAACCTGTTTTCTGTCACGTCTGTGAGCTTCAAATTTAACTTGACCGTCAATTAAAGCAAACAATGTGTCATCTGAACCGATACCTACATTGTTACCAGGGTGAATCTTTGTTCCTCTTTGGCGAACAAGGATATTTCCTGCTTTAACAACTTCGCCACCGAATTTCTTAACGCCTAAACGCTTCGCTTCGGAATCACGACCATTACGGGTAGATCCCATACCTTTCTTATGTGCCATTTTTATTCTCCTTTTTTATAATTTTGGTTCGGTTAACATTATAATTCTGCTGTCAACCTCTGAAGTTTATACCCAATAAAGGGTGTGTCACTATGCTTCTGCTGTTTCTGCGCTTTCAGCTTTTGCTTTAGAAGCAGTTGTTCTGATTTTATTAATCATTACTCTTGCAAAACCTTGTCTGTGACCTTGTTTTTTTCTGTAACCTTTTTTAGGTCTTTGTTTGTAAACGATAATTTTCTTAGCTCTGTCGGTTTTTAAAACAGTACCTTCTACAGATGCTTTTTCAACGTATGGTTGACCAACTTTTGATTTCTTGCCGTTAACAATCATAACGACTTTGTCAAAAACAACCTTAGCGTCTTTTTCTTCGCCTAACAATTCAACGTCTACATAACGTCCTTCTTCAACTTGGTATTGCTTACCACCTGTTTCGACTATTGCGTACATTGTTTTTCCTTTCTTTTTGAGGGATTGTAGAACCCATGCAGGCCCATTTGAACACAATCTACCTATCTAATACTATTTATATTACTACATGTACCACAAGCCCTGATGTACTGTCAAGGCGGTACATTTAACTTTGTTAAGATTTATTGAGAAAATCTGATTGAGATGGTTTCAAGTTTTTCTCTCCTACTCTATCGGCGAGAAAAGTTGAAATTAGCGGAATTAAGGTATAATAAACACCTGCCAAAAGCAAAATCGGTTTAGCAATTTTTATTCCTTCAACTTGTTTTTCCAAATTCGGTAACCCCTTATTCGCATTTCTAAAATTTTGAATAAACTTTTCCGTCGGTTTTGCTGTCAAGTCATCTAAAACATAACCACAAGCAATACTTAAAGCCGTTGAAATAGAAGCATTCTGGATAAGCGCTTTCTTTCTCTCATTTTTTATTTTTTTGCTATGCGCAGTTTGATTGATAAATACTAATGTAGTCAAAATATCGGTTCCGTTACATATATGCAGAGGGAAATTTGAATTTTTATGTTTGTTAGAAAATTTTTGGTAATTTTTGTTATCCAAAACTTTCCCTATTTTGCGACTCAATCCATCCTTTCCTCTAAAAGACAATCCGGTATCTTTTTCCGGAAACACTCCGTCCATAATATACGGCAAGCCTGCTGCCGTTAAAATAGCTTTTGGAATTGCAATAGCCGCACTTAATCCAAGTTTAAACATTTGTGTTGCAAACTCATACGCTTTTTTGTCATAGGCTTTTATCGTATCGGATTTGAGATATTTGCGCGGATTTTTATCTATATTTTTCACAGCAAATGTTAGTGGAAGAGATAGTCCAAATGTCATCAAAAAGCCTACGGCACTGGAAGAAAGAGATTTTGCACAGGCAAATTTTTTATTATCTTTATCAGTTTTTGGTGTCAACATAATTGAAATCGGACGCACCGTTGCAGAGAGTGCAAGCGTTGTAGATGCAGCAAAAAGCGCACCGTTATTTGCGGCAAATTCTAATCCCTTTTTTAAAGCTTTGTTGTTGTAAAAGCCTTTGAAAGATACCGAGTTTTCATTTTTAGAAAATGAAGTACACGAGAAATCTTTGCAATTTTTTAAATTTACTTTCATTTATGTTTATTAGATAACATAAATATGATGATTGTTAAACCGCTAAAGAGTTCTGAAATTATCGGGCTTTGTATTATTTATACAGTTCTTGCATTCAATGTTCTTTTTTTGCACGATAGCGTTGCAGCCGTTATTTCCGCGTTTTTTGGTATAACTTATACTTTTCTTGCAGGAAAAGGAAGCCCAATTTGTTATCTTTTCGGTGTTATTGGTTCAAGTTTTTACGGCTATCTCGCATTCCATAACGCGCTATGGGGAAACTTAATTCTGTATATGGGATATTACGTACCAATGCAAATTCTTGGATTTTTCAAATGGAATGCGCATTTAAAAGAAGGCGAAAAAGATATTATCAAAATCTCTCTCTCTCAAAAAGATAGAATTTTGTTATTTTCTATAACAACCGCTATTTCACTTATTGCAATCGTGTGTTTGTATTTCATGCAAGACAAAAATCCGATTATTGACGGAATTACAACCGTATTCTCAATCGCAGGTATGTATTTGACAGTAAGACGCGCTATTGAACAATGGTTGATTTGGATTATAGTAAATGCACTGTCTGTCATAATGTGGGGAGCAATTATTCTGCAAGGCGAAAAAGCCTTTTCTACCGTAATTATGTGGAGCGTATACTTTTTCCTTGCAATATACTTCTACCTTGGTTGGAAAAAGGAAATTCAAGAATAAATTTCACATTAATATAAATATGTGATATTATTAAAAAAACGATAAGGAGAGGATATGGAAAACAATAATAAACCGATAGTGCATTTGATTTCAAAGCCCGAAAACATGCTAAAAACAATTTATACAGCAGCAAGAACTTGCTACAGCGCACTTTCACCGTATGAAATTTATGAAAACACAGACGATGAAGAAAAAATGTTAAACCTGATAGAAAGAGTAGTCTCTTCGGGGCACTATTCAGTAATTGAGCATATTCAAGTATCATTTGCAATTTCTAATGTTTCAAGAGCTTGCACACACCAACTCGTAAGACATCGCCACATGTCTTTCTCACAAAAATCACAGCGCTATGTTAAAGAAAAAGGACAATTTGATTATCTAATTCCTCCTACGATTGAAAAAAATGAAGAGTTAAAAGCTAAATTCGTTAATTTTATGGGAGAAATATCAAAGCTCTACTCCGAATTTACAGAAGCGGGCATTCCTGCAGAGGACGCTCGCGCGGTACTTCCTAACGCTTGTGCAACATCTATCGTTGCAAGTTTAAACTTGAGAGAGCTAATTCACCTTGCAAACCTAAGACTTTGTACACGCGCTCAATATGAAATCAGAACAATGGTTAAAATGATGTGTGAAGAACTTGTAAAACAAGAACCTTGGCTGAAATCATACTTAGTACCGAAATGCGAAAGACTTGGGTACTGCGATGAAGATAAATCTTGTGGAAGAAAACCGAAATTAAACTTATGAAAAGACTTGCAATTATATTGACTGCAATTTTTCTGGGGCTTGTCGGAATACATTTTCTGATATTAAAACCCGAAAAGTATGTAGAAAAAGATTTATATGATGAAATTTTAGAAAGAGGAAAAATCAGAGTCGGAATTAACACCGATGCGAAGCCTTTTGGTTTTTTTGATGAGCATTGGCAAGTACAAGGTTATGACGCAGATTTAGCGCGTTACATAGCACAATACATTCTTAAATCGCCAAATGCCGTAGAGTTTTTTCCCGTAACTCCTGCAAATAGAATGCTCAAAGTTTCTACAGGCGAAGTAGATATTGCAATCGCAACAATGACGATAACTCCGCAAAGGAAAGAAATTGTTGATTTTTCAATACCCTATGATTTAGCAGGTCAGGCTCTTTTAGTTCGGTCTGACAGTAGAATTACATCTATTGCTGATTTAAACGGACAAAATGTAGGCGTGGTTTTTGGAACTACAGCAGAGAAAAACATGATGAGCCTTGCACCGACATCAAACATTATCGGATTCAGAAATTATCGCACTGCTTATGAAGCTTTGAAGGCAGGGAAAATTGATGTCTTAACATCTGATGATACAATTTTGAGTCGTTTTATATATGAAGATAAGTCGGTAAAATTACTTCCTAAAAGATATACAAAAGAACCTTACGGAATAGCAATGCGCAAAGGAAAAGGCTCAAAAAGACTCAAAGAAAATCTTGATTTTGCAATCAAAGACATGCAAAGAAAAAACGTCATTTTACGCTTACGCAGAAAATGGTTACACGACTAAAACTACGCGGATGGTGAAATTCCCCAATGCAATTTGTTTCTAAGAACAGAATAGAATCCGTCGTCATTTAAAAAAGCAAGACTTGCTTTTTCTTGTGCAACTTTAATAGAAATCTTATCAACACATTCCATTGCCTCAGAGCCGTCAACCGCAACAGAAAGAAGCTTGTCTGATGTTTTAACCACAATCGTTTCATCAATCGGAACAACAAGCGGACGCGCATTTAGTGTATGCGGACAAATAGGCACTATTACCAATGCGCTGAGTGTCGGATATAACACCGGACCACCGGCAGAAAGTCCGTAAGCTGTTGAACCAGTTGGTGTTGAAATAATTAATCCGTCAGCTATATAATCACAAACAAATTTTCCATTTATTTCGAGATAAAATTTAGAAGTTCTTGACGTTTTACATCCTTTTATAACAAAATCGTTGAGTGCCAACATATCGCCGGATGACAGCATCAGCCTTTCTTCTATTGAATACATACCTGCCAACACAGCTTCTACAACCGTGTTAATATCACCAACTCCTGCTTGAGACAAAAAGCCTAATCGCCCCAAATTAATTCCTAAAACAGGAGTTCTGCCATAAAATCTCGCGGCTTTTAGCAGAGTTCCGTCTCCGCCGATTACAAATGTAAAATCGCCAAACTCTTGTAATTTGTCAATTTCAAACGACTTAAATTCCACTTTATATTGTATCAAAGTCGCTTCCAGAGCTTCAAGTACTTCCGAGTATTTATCTATGTGATTATTGTACACTACATTAATTTTCATATTAGGGATTATAACATATAATTGGGTTTTGTGATATAATTATCTTGTTTATAAGAGGATTTAGAACATGATAGAAATGAAAGTTATGGGCATAGCGTTAGACGTGAGGACAAATTCTCCAATCGTTGTGCTTCACGATTTAGATAACAGAAAAGCTCTGCCGATATGGATTGGTTCGGCAGAAGCAAGTGCTATTATCAGATGTATCGAAGGACTTGTAGTTGCAAGACCGATGACACATGATTTGATAACCAACATTATAGATAAAACAGGTTACAAGCTTGATAAAATAGAAATTAATGATGTTGAAAAAGAAACTTATTATGCAACATTATTCCTTTCAAAAGATGGCGAAACACTAGAAATAGACGCAAGACCATCTGATGCAATTGCAATTGCGATGAGAGCAGAAGCACCTATATTCGTAACTGCAAATGTACTAATGAACGGTTCCGTATCTACGGACACGGCAAAAGATGAAGAAGAAGCACAAGAGTTTAAAGATTTTATTCAAAACATCAAACCTTCTGACTTTGAAAAACTAATGAATGGCAAGCACGAAGAAAGCGACCAGTAAACAAAAATTATCTGACAATATTACAAAAGAGGAACGTATGAACTTAAATAAAAATTACGAAAATTTAGAACAGAGCTATCTTTTTTCCACGATTGCAAAAAAAGTAAACGAATATCTTTCAAACAATCCTGATAAAAAAGTCATTCGACTCGGAATCGGAGATGTTACAAAACCTCTTTGTAATGCGGTAATAAGTGCTATGCACAAAGCCGTAGATGAAATGGGTATCCAAGAAACATTCCGCGGATACGGTCCTGAACAAGGATACGATTTTTTAAGAACAGCCGTTCAAGGTTATTATATAAAAAACGGTGTTAGTCTTGAACTTAACGAAATATTCATTTCCGACGGAGCAAAAAGCGATTTGGGCAATATCCTTGATTTGTTCGACAAAGACAACACGGTTCTTGTTCCTGATCCCGTTTATCCTGTTTACGTTGATACAAACATAATGAATGGCAGAAAAGTTATTTTTGCAAATGCAAACGGAGAAAATGAGTTTTTACCATTGCCCGACAAAAATGTAAAAGTTGACATAATTTATATCTGTTCTCCAAACAACCCTACCGGAGCGGTTTATAATAAAGAACAGTTCAAGACTTGGGTTGATTATGCAAAAGAAAATAATGCAATAATTCTTTTTGACTCAGCTTATGAATGCTTTATTTCTGATTCAAACCTGCCAAGAAGCATTTATGAAATTGAAGGCGCAAAAGAATGTGCAATAGAATTTTGCTCGCTTTCAAAAACAGCAGGTTTTACCGGCACAAGATGCGGCTATACAATTGTTCCGGCTGCATTAGGAAAATTAAACAAAATGTGGTTGAGACGACAAACAACAAAATTTAACGGCGTTCCTTACATTATTCAACGCGGCGCAGAAGCTGTATTTACCGAAGAAGGACAACGTGAAATCAAAGAAAATATAAATTATTATAAAGATAATGCAAAAATTATTTCTGAAACATTAAAACGTTGTAACATCTGGCATGTAGGCGGAAAACACTCACCTTATATTTGGCTAAGATGCCCTAATAACATGAAATCTTGGGAGTTTTTTGATTATCTTCTTGAAAATGCACAAGTGGTTGGCACTCCCGGAGTAGGCTTCGGCAAAAATGGCGAAGGATACTTCCGTTTAACGTCTTTTGGCTCAAAAGAAAATACGCTTGAAGCAATGAGCAGAATAGAAAAATTGTTTGGAAGGCAATAAACTAAATTTCCTCATCAGAAAACTTTACTATTGACAAAAAAGAACGATTTGTTTAATATATTCCTTGTATCGATATATCGATACAAGGAATTATAAATGCAAAATACTAAAAATCTAAATCTTAATAATTCTTGGTGGCGCTGGTCAGTTTAACTGCCGGCATAATTACCGTATTAAGATTTTTTGCAGGCAGCTTAAAGGATTACTGCCTTACTGAAAGTGTAAAGATTGTAAATAAAAGCTCTCAGGTTAGGCAAATTTAAGTCTTTACACGTTTTAGGGAAATAAGTCATGACCAAAATAAATAACAGCAAATACATTAATACACTGCCAAAACCAATGAAGGGTGTCGCAAAATTCATCCGTCACAAAGAAGATGCTTCCGGTTTATCAACAACGAGATTTATCCAAGATGTCTCTACCTGCTTGATACCAAAAACTGTCTTTTCAAGAAGTCTTGCAGATTTAACTGAAAATACTTTTTTGGAAACATCGGAAGAAACATTAATATATCTTGTTCCTGCGCTCTTGGGAGAAAAGTGCACCAGAAAAATATTCTCAAAAAATTTGCCGACAAATTTAAAACAAGATGTAGCAACAACCGGAGTTGAGCTTTTAAAGGAAGGCAACAAGATAAAAAATAAAAACGTAATTCCTGTAAAAGCTGCGATTGCACTTGCAGCAATGGCAATCCCGCTAACGGAGTTTTCTTTGAACTACATAAAAAATTTAATGACTTTAAAAATGTTTAATAAAAGTGATTTTAAAAATATCGCTTCTTTAGAAAACTCAAAAGAGGACAAAGCTCATCAAGAGAAAGTTAGAAACAGCGCCAAGAAACATATAAGCATAGCAGCAGGACTCTATGCAGGATGTTTAGGATTAGCAACTTTATTGGCGACAAGAGGCAAAGATTCTAAAATGTTACAGCAAGTTTCTGAATTTATTGTTGCTCCCGGGAACAAATTATTTAAAAATTCGGAAAAATCCAAAAATTTTGTGAACAAATATTTCTGTATGGATTTTGCTTCTCACAACGGGAAATTATGCTTAAGCAAAGGACAACTTACGACTTGCGTTTTAACGGGCGGTGTCGGATATTTTGGGGCTTCAGCGGATAGAGGAAAAGAGAACTTAAAAGAAACAGCTACCAGATTCCCGCTAGTAGCTCTATACGTAATTACTGGTAGTGAGCTTGTAGAACAAGGATTTATAAATTTATTACATAAATTCGGCAAGTGCAAAGATTTAATCGACAAGGACAAAAAAGTACCGGAATTTAATGAGTTGGATAAATTAGCAGAAAAACTGGCAAAAGAAAGAAAAACTACTGTAGAGCAAGAATATAAATCACTCGTTAAACAAAAAATCTGTATTGCAGGATTACCGTTTGTCTTTGCAATAGGTGTAATGGGATTTTTTGTGGCAGGTATGACAAATTATTTTACAAAAAAGAGATATCAAAATGCCCAAAAACAAGCACAATAAAATAAAACCCTCTAACATTATATTTACGTGGAAATTTGTGCTAAGATATTGCTATGGATTTGTTTTCACAACTGGAAGAAATGAATAAGCAAACACCGCTTGCGGAAATTTTAAGACCTAAAACTCTTGATGAATTTCTGGGGCAGTCTAATGTTGTTGCACCCAATTCACCACTTTTAAATCTTTTGAAAACACAACGACTGTTTTCGCTGATTTTGTGGGGGACTCCCGGATGTGGAAAAACAACTCTCGCAAGACTTATTGCAACAAAAGTAAATGCGCAATTTATAGAACTTTCGGCTGTTTCTTCCGGCATTAAAGATATAAAAGATACTGTGGAGCAAGCACGCCAAGCATTGCGTACTGGGCAAAAAACGATACTATTTATTGATGAAATTCACAGGTATTCAAAAACTCAACAAGACGCTCTACTTCCACACGTAGAAAACGGCACAGTTTTTCTAATCGGCTCAACAACAGAGAATCCGTCTTTTCAAGTCGCACCTGCTTTATTATCACGAGTTCAAGTTATTAGACTAAATCCGATAAATGATGTCAGCATGGCAAAAATCATCAACAGAGGTTTTGAGTATTTAGAAAAAAATTATCAACCAATCCAGTATGATGAGGAAGTCACAAAATTTATTGTAAATAACGCAAGAGGTGACGCAAGATGTGCTCTTAATCTTGTGGAAAACTCTTATTTTGCCAGCAATTTTTCAAACGACACAAGACTTTTATCCGTGGAAATATTGGAAAGCATTACACAAAAAAGAAATACACGGTATTCAACACAAGAACATTATGACTGCGCTTCTGCATTTCAAAAAAGTTTACGCGGTTCTGACGCAAATGCTGCAATATACTATTTGGCAAAAATGATAGAAGCAGGAGAAGACCCCCGATTTATTGCAAGAAGATTAATTGTATGCGCTGCCGAGGATGTCGGCATTGCTGACCCGCAAGCAATGGATATTGCAGTAAATGCATATCGCGCAGTAGAAATAATCGGGCTTCCGGAAGGTAGAATCCCTTTAGCCAACGCTGTTATATACGTAGCAAATGCTCCAAAATCAAACAAAGCCTACTTGGCAATTGACAGAGCATTAGCTGATATTCAATCAGGAAACGATTTTCCTCCGCCAATGCACCTAAGAGATGCTCACTATAAAGACGCAAAAAAATATGGCTTTGGCGAAGGATATATTTATTCACACGAAGCTCCAGATGTTGAACAGCAGTTTTTGCCGGATGAACTGGTTGGTAAAAATTATTTATCATAAAAAAAGGGCGAATCGGTAAACCGATTCGCCCTTTTTAAACATTTATTAGCAACTTATTTTGCTAATTTCTTGATAGCAAGAACAAGTCTTGATTTCTTTCTTGCAGCTGTATTTTTGTGCAAAACACCTTTTGAAACAGCTTTATCACATAATTGATATGCCTTAGAAATTGCAGCATTTAAAGCTTCTTTATCATCACCTTCTGCCAATGCTAAAGCTTTTTTCAAAGCAGTTTTAATAGCTGTTTTGAATGCTACGTTTCTTTGTCTGTTTGCTTCTGCAATAAGAACTCTTTTTTTTGCTGACTTAATGTTTGCCATTTTTATTTCCTTTCATTTATGACCGATAACAAAGCCAATGACCTCTTTGCTACCAATCTTATCACCGAGGATGGCGAGTACATTCATTTTACAAACAACAAAAATATTTGTAAAGTATTGGGTATACAGAAAATTAAAATTTAGTTACAAAAGAAATTACGCTTTCTTAATTTCAGTCAACGTAGGATCTAAAAGTCTTCTGCCAATATTATCAAAGTTTATAGAGAACAGCGTTTTATTTCCATACTTAATCATTTTTTCAACAACACCGCTTCCATATTTTGCGTGAACAACGGTATCACCCTGTTCGATAGGATCACTTGTAACCATATCTTCTTGAGGAATATCCGCATCGTAAACAGGAACCATCGGAGTTGACGAATTACGAGTTTCCAGAATATCATTATCATTATTTCCCGTTAAATCTATTGTTTCTTGAGGCTCTTCTAATATTCCATCCTCTTCGCCAACCGATAATTCTTCTGAAATACCCTCTTGCAACTCGTCACTATTCAACTCATCAATAAAATCTAAGTCTGAATCTGAAATATCATCATCTTTTCTTGTCGTAAATACTTTGTCTACTTCTTTTACAATTTCTTCGTCATTAAGCGATACATTTTCTTCTTCATCAATGTCAATTACGATATCATTATCATCCGATTCATCCGGACTAAGTTCTACGATTTCTTCCAAATCAGAAAAATCTTCCATTATCGGTTGAAACTGTATTTCTTCCGTATCAAGCTCCGGCAACATTTGAGGTTTTTCTTCTTCAATATTTTCTTCAGGAATTGTATCAAATTCTAAATCTATATCATCAGAAACTTCTATCTCATTATTCTCTTCTGACGTTAAAAACAACTCTTCATCTTCTCCTGTTGTCAATTCAGAAACATCAGCAATTTCTTCCAACTCAGATTCAGGCGCTTCCAAGATTTCAGATTCTTCAAAAGCTTCTTCCGTAATTTCTTCAAAACCTGTCTCTTCTATATCAACAGTATTTTCATCCGAAACAATCTCTTCCGAAACAAATTCTTCCTCTGTAGGTTCAAGTACAAATTCTTCTATCGAAGTATCATCCGTTTCTGCAAACTCTTCCGAAATATTTTCTTGCAAATCAACTTCGTCCGTAAGTTCCGATATTTCTGCAAAATCCTCTATTGATTCTGACTCATCTTCTTCGTCATCAGTTATTTCGAGAGCTTCCTCCGTAATTTCTTCACAATCTGGTTCTTCAATATTCTCAAGTTCATTGATAACAGTTTCATCTTCATCATCACCGAACATCGATTGCGTTTCCAATGGCGCTATATCGTTTATTGCGTCTGTAATTACAGCATTAGACTTCTCTTCGATATTTGCAATAATTTCTTCTCTGGTTATTTCAGGCTCTTCAATTATTTCTTCAATAATCTCATCATCATTATTTTCTTCATCATCTGCAATATCAGCAATTTCCGACTCTTCAAAATTTTCCGTTTCACCTGACTCTTCTTCAAAGTCTTTTTCAGTTAATACTTTCTGTTCAACCTCTGCAACTTGTTTTTCTGAAACGACAGAGACCTCATCAATATTTTCCACGTTAGAAACCAACGGAATATAGTTTACTGCTTCACCGGTTATTAAATATGACATTTTGGGCATTGCACTCAAAAAAGTAGCATAAACTTTGAAGATTTCATTATTTGCAAAAGACGGCATTATGATGAAATTATCAAACAAATTTTTAATGTCATTCAAATATTTGAATCGCGAATGAGTAAATATCGTCGTAGGAACACTATTCTGAGGTGACAATATATTCTTCAAATTCTTTTTATTTATCGTATTGGAAAGAGTTAAAAAGACTTGTACATCTTTTTGCTTTTGCAACTTTTCATACAAATATGCCAAATATCTGTTTTGGAATGCATTATCAAGTTTTGAAATATCAACAATCACACATTTGGAATCCAACAAACTATCGAGCTTGTCTACTTCATTTTTATCTTTTGCAAAATATCCCAACTTATCGAATTTCGCAAGCTTGTTTTTCAGCACCAAAAGTTTGAACACGTGAGAATTATCAACCATATCGTCAACTATTGATTTTAGTGCACCAAACGGTAAAAACGGAACAGATTTTGAATATTCGGACAAATCTTTAAAAATCTCAATAATTAGTGACTTACTTTCCGCAGTCGCATCATTCAAACAATCCTGATACATAAATGCAAGTGATTCAGTATCAAGCGGAAGTTTAAAATCAACAGAAGCAACGACTTTCTTTGCGTCAGCTACTCCCAATGTGTCAATGATTACAACTTTCCTGCCCATACTATTGAATTGCTTGGTAAGATTTTTTATAACCAAATTACTTGCATTTTTATCATCCATACTTGCAAGCATTTTTTTATCAAAAGCAGACGCATCTGTAATTATTTTTGTACCATTTTGTACTTTTCCTATTATTATCGGGGTCTTTGTAGCGATTGAATTATCAAGAATTTCAGAAGTAACCTCTTCAATTTTAGAATCTTCTGACGGCAATGTTTTATCATAAGGCTTTAAGCAACCATCGTCTAAAAGGAAAAGAATTTTTGCATAAGCAATTGAAAATTCTCCCGACTTTTTTAATCGAACAATTTGCGCAACATAACGTTTATTAGTGCCATCTATTCTAACAAAAGATGACAAAAATATACTTTTGTCAGCCTCAAATTTTATAAATCCGTCTCTAACTTCTAAAATTTTCATCATGTTGATTCTAACATGAACATGTTTTTTTGAATAAATATTTTTACAAATTGAAACCTTATTTTATTTGTGTTTTAATTTAGCTATGAGAGAATTTGATTTAAAAAATGGTATTAAGGCTTGTGTTAAAGAAAATAAGAACACGCCCAGAGTTGCGTTGACACTCAATTTTTCAATAGTTAAACCGGAAAACAAAGTCGGTCAATATTCATTAATGAATCGACTTTTGATGAAAGGTACAAAAAAATATTCTTCGGAAGAGTTATCTGCCATATTAGATGAAAACGCTATAGAGCTTGTAACAGAAATGAAATCCGACTACCTGAGATTCAGATTTGTTTGCTTAAATGAGGACTTTGAACTAGCGCTTTCCATGATGAATGATATAATTTTAAACTCCACATTTGAAGAATTTGAAAAAGAAAAAAATAAACTGAAAGGTGAGCTTGTTGCCGAACTTGATTCAGCAAAAGTTAAGGTTTCTGATTTATTTACAAAAACGATTTATAAAAACCATTATTACGGAAACAGTTATACCAGAGTCCTTGAAGAGATTGACGGCGTGACAAAGAACGACGTTATTTCCGCTTATCGGGAAATTTTAAATAACAGTAAAAAAACATTGGCTCTTGTTGGAGATGTTAATTCAGAACTTTTGGATAAATATCTTGCAGAAATTCCAGATTCAAAAAATGTTGAATCGCAAATTCCTGTTCCAAGTGTGCTTGAGAAAGAATATGCAGAAATTATAAAAGAGGACGCAAATCAAGCTCAAATTATTCAGGGCTGGAGAGCTCCTACTATGGATGATGAAGAATATCCGGTTATGATGCTTTTGAATGTAATTCTCGGTGCTAGTGGACTTTCTTCGCGCTTATTTTTGGAATTGAGAGAAAAAAAGGGACTTGCTTACACGGTCAGATCTGCATTTGAAACTCACAGAAAATCTGCGGTATTCAGTATCTACATAGGCACAGAACCTTCAAATATTAATACTTCAATTGCAGGCTTCAAAGAAGAAATAGAAAAAATTAAGACAATTCTTGTTTCGGAAGAAGAACTTAAGAATGCCGTAAACAACCTTATCGGAAAACAGGAATTTATAACTGAAACAAACGGGCAACAAGCAAATCTGATGGCATACTATTCAGTAATGGACAAACCGTTCTTATACAGACAAGAAATTATTAAAAAGCTTCATAGGGTTACGCCTCAACAGATTTTGGATTGCGCAAATAAGTATTTTACTGATGAATATGTTTTGTCGGTTATTAAACCTTAAAAGAGGCTGAAAATGAATCTTTCAGGCAATACAAAAAATCCGACAGTTCTAGTTATAGGTTGCTTTCACGGAGATGAACCTCAGGGTGAGTATCTGATAAATGAATATTTAAAAGAACATTTGGATACAAACCTTGTATTTATACCGTGTTTAAACGAGTACGGAGTGAAGCATAATCAGCGCGTAAATTCAAACGGTGTTGATTTGAATAGAAATTTTCCGACAAAAAATTGGAAATTAACAGAAAAGAATGAATTTTTTGGAGGCATCGCTCCTGCTAGCGAAAAAGAAACAAACTTTGTAATAGAAGTTGTTGAAAAGATTAAGCCTAAGCTAATTTTGACTTTGCACGCACCTTTTAAAGTAGTAAATTATGACGGTGACGCAAAAGAAATTTCAGAAAAAATATCTGAAATTATAGGATATCCGACAGAGGCATCTATAGGATATCCAACCCCCGGAAGTTTTGGGACTTGGGCAGGAATAGAAAAGAAAATCCCAACTGTTACGTTGGAATTAGATGAAGAAATTGACGTTAAGGAATTAAGAGAACCTATGTTTAAGGTTTTTCAGATGTTAGAGGAATATTAATGGAAGATATAAAAAAAATTGTAGAAGAGTGTAATTTAAAACACATCGCAGTTATTATGGACGGCAACAGGCGCTGGGCAAAAGAAAGAAATTTACCGTCCGCAGTCGGACACAAAAAAGGTGTTGACGCACTAAAAGCGACAATGCGCGCTTGTGATGATTTTGGCATAAAATATCTCACGGTTTACGCTTTTTCTACCGAGAATTGGAACAGAAAACCGGAAGAAGTAAATTTCTTGATGGATTTACTGGGTCAGACTTTAAAAAATGAGCTTAAAGAAATGCACGAAAATAATGTTGTAATATCGTTTATCGGTGATACAACCAAACTAAGCTCAAAGTTGCAAGAGATTTTGCAAAATGCCGTTGAAACAACAAAAAACAATACGGGAGTAAATTTACAAATTGCTTTCAATTACGGCTCTCGAGATGAAATCGTACATGCAGTAAAAGAAATTGTCTCACTTGGCATAGAAGAAATTAATGAAACAACTATTTCAAAACATTTATACACAAAAAATATTCCCGATCCTGATTTGCTAATTAGAACAGGCGGAGAAATGAGAATTTCCAATTATTTACTTTGGCAGATTGCATATTCGGAAATCATTGTTATTAATAAATTTTGGCCTGAATTTGATAAACAAACACTTGCCGAATGCATTTTGGAGTATAAGCGCAGAAACAGAAGATTTGGGAAGTAAAAATCTAATTTGTAAACACCTTTTTAAATTAAAAAGTTTGTGCTAGAATGATAAGTAAAAACACTGGGAGCAGATAGTTGGCTAATCTATCAGGTTTATATAAAAAGTTTATAGTATTCGCTTTAATACTTGGAACTTCAATGGTTTCGAGTAATTTTGCGTGTGCGGAAGAAACAGAAATTAATGACAGCCTTGAGCAAATGGAAGAGTCAACTTATGACAGCAATACCGCTTACATTAATGACATAGAAATTCTCGGCTCTAATATTATAAAACCTGAATACCTGCTCTCTAAAATATCGCTCAAAAAAGGTGATTTATACGATAAAGACGTAATGCAACAAGATTTGAAAACTATTTATCGATTGGGATATTTTACGGAAAAAATGAAAGCCATTCCCGTAAAAAATTCAAATGGCACTATTTCGCTAAAAATAATTGTTGAAGAGAATATTCCTGTTACAGATTTTACGATAGAAGGTAATACGGTCGTTTCTTCCAGTGAAATTATGCGTTATCTGCTTCCTTTAAAGGGAAAACCGCAAAATATTTCCGCAATAAATCAAGCGATGGAACAAATTAACCAGTGTTACTATTCAAAAGGATATATATTATCGAAAATCGATTCAATCTATGACGACCCTGACGGAACTCTTAATTTGAGCATTACAGAAGGTAAAATCAACAAAATAATGATTACCGGTAATGAAAAAACAAAAGAGTATATCATTGAACGAAACATTATGACCGAGCCGGGATGCGTTTATAACGAGAACCAAGTAAAGCAAGATTTGGTAAGACTATATTCTACGCAGGCTTTCAAAGATGTTAACCGGACGATTGAAGTTTGTGAAGATGACCCTGATAAATTTGATGTTACCATAGAATTAAAAGAACAAAGAACTGCGGCAGTCTCCGTCGGTGGCGGTTTGGATTCCGCAACCGGTGCATTTGGTTCAGTAGGTATTTCTGATAACAATTTCCGCGGCATGAACCAAAGAGTTTCTCTTACAGGTATGATTGGTTCTGGTATCTTGATGAGCGACTCTTCCATCAAAAGTCACATGAACTATCAAGCGGAATTGAGCTTTTTTGAACCGCATTTTCTAAATGCCGATAATTCTCTGATGAGCAAAATCTATTTCCGTGATTTAGGTAGTTATCAAATACCTTTAGCAATTGAAAGAAGAATCGGCTTGGAAGGCACTGTTGCACACAGACTTAAATACAACAAAAACATGTCAACTACCTTCACCACAGGTCTTGAGTACATTCACTTGAGCGAAGGTGATCGTGGCAATATAACAAATCTTTACAAAGCTCATGGGCTTGATATATCAGAAAGAGCTAAACAACTGGACGGAGGTTTCTTCTTCCGTTTAGCTCCGGGGTTAGCGTATGATTCAAGAGATTCTGCCGTAAATCCTCGTCATGGTGTCTTAGCATCTGTGAGATATGAAGAAGCTTTCGGACTTGACGGATTCGGTAAAACGAACGGTCGTTTAACCGGTATGGCTAAAAAGTTTGTTCCTATAGCTAAGAAATCGTCCTTAACCTTTACGGGCAGAGGCGGTATCAAGGTTCACGGTTCAGATATGCCTGAAATTATGGCATATCGTTTAGGCGGACCTTATACTATCAGAGGATATAAAGTTAACGGTGTCGGTACAGGTACGTCTTTCATAATGGGTTCTGCTGAATTAGCAACTCCAATACCGTTTGTAGACAGATTAAAAGTTAATTTCTTACAAAACCTCAGAATTACATTCTGGGTTGATGCGGGTAGTGTATTTGACCCTACAACATCAAGCGTTTTGTATGACAGACCGATCCACGCAATTACTGCCGGTATCGGTTTGAAGATAAATATGCCGGGAGTCGGACCATTATCAGTTGATTACGGTTTCCCTCTCACAAATTCCGGACCTCATGGCTCACCTAACGGCTACTTTACGTTTGGTGCAGGTGACATGATGTACTAAATAGTGTATAATAATTTATCATAGGAGGTAATATGAAGAAGTTTAGATTAGGTCTCATCGCGTTATTAATGACGGCATGTGCCGGTATTGCAAATGCGGGTGGTGTTGGATATATTGACTACGCAAAAGTAATTGACAACTATGCTTATGCAAAACAAGTTACAAAAGAAGTTGACGCAAAAGGTTTAGAAATGCAACAATTCCTTGTTGACAAAGAAAAAGAGTACAAATCTTTGGATACACCTTTGAAAAAACAAACTTTTGAGGAAAAAGTTGCCCAAGAATTTAAAGCCAAAGAAACTGCTTACGTAAGTTTGAAAGCAAAAAGAGAGCAAGAAGTTTATACAAAAATCAAAGAAGCAGCAAAAGCAGTAATGGTTGAACAAAAACTTGATGCCATTATGGATGTTCGTGGTGTATTTGTTGGCGGTGTAGACGTTACAGACAGTGTAATTACAAAGCTGAAAGGCGGCGTTAAAAAATAATGAATTTTGCAGACCTGATTGAAAAAAAGAAACAAGGCAGGGCAAATACAAAAGATGAAATTTCTTTTATTGTAAGTTCTTATCTTGCAGGAGCAATTTCTGATGCGCAATTGGCTGCGTGGACTACGGCTGTTTATTTTAAAGGAATGACACTTGAAGAAACCGTTTGGCTTACCGAAACTCTTGGAAAATCAGGCAAAATCATAAATTTTGGAGAATTGAGCAGCAAAATCGCCGATAAACATTCTACCGGCGGAGTCTGGGATAAAGTCACGATTACTTTGATACCTCTGCTTGCAGCCGCTGGAATACCGGTAGCAAAACTTGCGGACAGAACACTGAGCGCATCAGCCGGCACGGTGGACAAGCTGGAAGCAATCCCAAATTTTAATACAACATTGTATACAGACAAAATCGTATCTCAGATTGAAAAAATTAACGTGGTAATTGCATCTCAAGCAGATTCACTAGCTCCGGCAGACAAAAAAATGTATGCGCTGAGAAATGAAATCTCAATGCTAAATTCAGCACCGTTGGTCGCTTCTTCGATAATTGCAAAAAAAATTGCCTCAGGAGTCTCAAACATAATAGTTGATGTGAAATATGGTTCAGGAGCGTGCAGCAGAACGCGAGAAGAGGCAGTTACTTTATCAAATCTTATGGTAAAAGTTGCAGGAGAATTGGGAAAATCTCTCACAGCTATCATAACGTCAATGGAAGAACCTTTGGGAAGAGCAATCGGACATTCTTTAGAAGTGGTTGAATCAATTGAATTCTTAAAAGGTAATCTTGATAGTACTGATTTAGCAGAGTTAACCTATTCTATAGCTGCAACGACTCTTTCACACATGGATTTGAGCAAGAGTGACACAGAAACAACCGATTATCTGAAACAGTTGGTTCATTCAGGCAAAGCTCTGGAAAAATTCAGAGAACTAATTGTAGCACAAGGCGGAAATGCAGAAGTTATTGACGATTATGACAAGTTTATACTTCCGCGCTACAAAGTTGAATGCGAATCAAAAAAAGACGGCTTTGTTCATAGTATTAATGCTTATGAAATATCCCAAGCTTTGAAAGCTTTGGGCGGTGCAAGAGAATACCACTCCACAAATTTAGATTTAAGCGTAGGAATATTTCTTAACAAAAAGAGCGGTGAAAGCGTACACAAAGGAGATGTTTTATACACAATATACGCGAATGACGAAGAGTCAATGAAAATTGCGCAGCGCTATTGCGATGAAGCTTTTGTTATTAACGAATCAAAACCGGTTCGTAGTAGTTTAATATATAAGATTATAAGTACAAAGGATGAGGAAGAAAATGTTTAATAAAAAAATGCAATACGTGATTAAATCAGTTCCGACAGATGACAAACAAGCTTTGGAAAATCTCTTAAACGAAATGTCAGAAGAAGGTTGGGATTTATATACCATGCACGAAGTTGAAACTGACTCATCTTTTGATTTCAATTGTATTTTTATGCGCGAGAAACAAGAAGAGGACGCAACTGATTTAGATGATATCGTGAATATTACAAGCTTTAAGTACAGAATGGAAAAAATGCTTGCCGCACCATCCAGTCCTTACGCTTCTTGCAAAGAAATTCAGTTAAAGATTGCTAACCAAAAAGAAAGAATTAAGAAAATAAAATCACAGTTGGAAAGCGAAAATTTATCACCTGATAAAAAGAAACAACTAAACGAGCAAATGTCAGATGAACTCAGGCAGTTAGATTCATTGAAGCAAGCACTTGTGAATGAAATCTCTCCGGACACAATGTATTCAACAATCAAAGAAGAGAAATTTGTGGTAAATCTTTCTGAAGAGATTTTGGAAGTCGTTTCAATGGAATCAAACGACAATTTGCTTGCAGAAACAGTAAGAGTACGACAAGAATTGGCAGAACGTCTTGGTTACGTACTTCCACATATCCATTTTCATAACTCAGATGAACTTATGCAAAATGAATTTAATGTAAAAATTCACGATATAGAGGTTTACCGTTCTGTTGTATTCCCGAATTATGTTGCCTTTTTCAAAGATGAATTAAAAGGTTATAAACAAACAGAAAATGATATAGCAGTAACAGACGATATTTCAGGCAAAAAAATGCTATGGATACCGAAAAATAACGTGAAAGATTTTTGGATAAAAGGATTCAGTGCGGTTGAATATATTGCTTATGTTATAGAATACATCGCGGTAAAGGAAGTTTCGGATATTATGGATTACAACGATGTTAACAAATATGTGGAAAAAGTTATTGAAACAAACACTTTCCTTGTGGATAACATTATTCCGGATTTCATAACCGCATCAGATTTAAAATATTTACTGACTTGCCTTATAAGAGAAAATGTTTCGGTAAAAAATATAGTTTATATATTCGAAAAAATAAATGATTATGCAAACGAACCAACCAAAGAAGATTTGTTAGATAAAGTAAGATTAGCATTATCGAAACATATTATTCGAGATTTATCAAAAGATGGCGAACTTAAAGTAATTGAGTTTTCTGACGAATTAGTGGACATGGTTTACGGATTCTTTAAGGAAGATGAAGAAGAAGCTGTTATAAGAATAGAGTCTTCGGATGTTCAAGAAATTGCCGAAAAAGTTGTTAAATTCGCAAAATCTAAAAAAATCGCAAAACCAATTCTTGTCGTTCCGATGGATATAAGACACATGGTATTTGTAATATTGTCAGAGTTTGTACAAGATTTAACAGTTTTGGCTCACGAAGAACTCGTTAGCGATTATGACATAAAATTTGTCGGAAAAATCTAGTAATCAAAATATTTATCAAAATCTACATCTTCAAAATTACACAACAGATGAAAAATATCATCGTCATCATCAAGACGTTGAAAATTGTATTCATCAAAAAGCCAATATTTGGGATTAATTCCTTTGACACGCACAATGTTTTTATCTTTGAGTATTTGAAGCTTCTTTTTGACGACTTCAAGCGGAAGTTCTACAAGCTTTGCCAGCTCAACAGCAGTAATGCCATCCTCGTGGCTATACTTTTCCGGGGTAAGGAACATGAGCTCCAGACCTACCATCTTCAAACTAATATCTTCAGTTTCTGAACTCATGCACTCATTATAACACTTTGAACAAGATTTATCAATAAAAGCACACCGAGACAGTTTTCAAAACAATAAGGTGGTCGATTTTTACCAACCACCTTATTATGTATTTTTTGAAATTACAAATTACTCTTCTTCCGGTAAACCTAAAGAAATTCTTTTGTCTTTCGGATTAAATTTAACTATCTGAGTATTAATTTTATCACCGACATTCAAAATACAATTTTTCTTATTCTGATATTCAACAAGCGCAGATTGCGGGAACAATGCTTCTACACCGGATAGAACTTCCACAAACGCTCCAAAAGGTTTTATTCTTGTAATAACACCCTCTTTTATATCACCTTCTTTCAACTCTCCTTCTGCTTTTATCCACGGATCAGGCTCTGTATTTTTCAAGCTCAAACTAATTCTCTGTTTATTATGATCAATATCAATAATCTCAACATCAATTTCTTGACCAACCTTCAACAAGTCCGTAGGATGTTCAACCCACTTCCAAGAAATTTGTGAAAGCGGAAGGAGACAATCAACTCCGCCAACATTTACAAACGCACCAAAATCAGTTATTCTTACAACTTCACCTTTAACAATCTGACCGACTTCAACTTGCGCAAACACATTTTTACGAGTTTCTGCCATATTAGTTTCATAAACTTTTTTATTAGAAAGTATCAAATTGTTTTGAGATTTATCCAATGTAAGAATTTTAACTTCAATTTTATCTCCTACATTGCAAATAGTTTCTCTGGCACAAAGTTGTCCTTGCGGAATAAATCCTTGTACACCTGAAACATCGGCAACAATACCGCCTTTAACAATCTGAGAAACGACAGCAATAATTGTTTCATCAGCTTCCTTAACTTTTTCCAACTCTGCCCAAGTATGTGCGAGATGAACTTTTTTGTAGGAAAGTGTGAACTTACCGTTTTCATCACACTCTTGTGTAATAAGAAATTCATATTCCGTATTAAGTTCTAACACATCTTCAACTTTTGCTTTTTTATCGGAAGACACTTCATAAGCCGGAACAAACGCAGTACTCTTTGAACCTATATCTACAATTGCACCGTCTGATTCATATCCACAAACAACGCCTTTTACGATATCCCCACGTTTAAAACTATAATCATACTTCGCGAGAAGTTCCTCAAACTCGCAATCTGAATACTTTTCAACCATACGTATTCTCCTTTTTCCTTTCAATATGCGGAGTAATTGGATGCTTACCTTTCTAAACCCATTTACTCCCAATAAACACGTGGGTATTATAGCATATTTTTTTTAAGAGAGCAAGTAATACGGCTATTACAGATTATAAAAAGACTTTTTCACACTTCATCACTCTGCCGGAAGAGTTTGCAATCGCGCAAAGTGCCTTGTTATAAGTCAAACACACAAAAGATTTTTCAAAACTTACATTTAGTGGATTTCCGTTGGAAACAGCAACTTTTTCATCTTCATTTAATTCGTAGCATGGAAAATTCAGTTTTTCTAAAGGATAAATAAGATTTTTTTCAACATCTTCTTTAGTACTAAGCTCATCAAGTTTTATTGCATTTTTAACATCAAAATCACCGGCTTTTACTCTTACAAGTTTCACCAAATGCCCATACACGCCAAGCTTTTCGCCTAAATCGTGCGCAATAGAACGAATATACGTACCCTTAGAACATTCAATGTAAAGCTCTGCTTGTTGCAAATCAGAATTAAAACTGACAACTTCAAGACGCAAAATATTTACATTACGCGGTTTTATCTCAACTTCTTTCCCTTCTCTTGCATATTCATAAAGCTTTTTGCCATTAACCTTTATTGCAGAATAAATAGGAGGAAACTGCTCTATTTCTCCTCTGAAATTTTCAAGCGCAACCTCAACTTCATTTTGCGAAACTTTTTTATCAGAAGAATTTACCGTTTCACCCTCAATATCATACGTTGTTGTTGACGAACCGAACTGAACTGTTCCTACATAAGCTTTTTCATCATTCAAATATTCAATCAGGCGAGTTGCTTTACCTATACAAATCGGCAAAACACCTTCTGCAAAAGGATCAAGAGTTCCCGTATGACCGATTTGCTTAACTTTTGTAACACGCCTCAAGTACGCCACAACATCATGAGATGTCATGCCTTTGGGTTTGTATACATTCAAAAAACCGAACATTGTTACTTAATCTCACCGCTTGAGATTTTGTGAATCAAATCCAACACGCGAGAACCTTGTTCAAGTCCATCCGAATAAATAAACTTAATTTCCGGAGTAACTCTTAATCTTATTCGTTTTCCGATTTCATAACGAACTTTTCCGGTATTTTTTTCAATAATTTCTTTGTCCTTAACAATCTGTTCTTCTGAACCAAGAACACTGTAATATACTTTTGCATAAGAATTATCGTGAGAAACTTCAACGTCTACAATTGACAAAACACCTTCTATCCCTCTGATTTCTCTTCTGATAATTTCAGAGACATCGCGCATTAATTCTTTTCTGACTCGTTCATTTCTTAAAGACATTGTTTTCTCCTTTTTTATCATTATAACATAGAAAAAAGAGAAGCAGTAAAATTCTGCTTCCCTTCTCTCATAGCGAACGATTATTGAACTATAGTCGCCTCTGCAAGTTTTTAGTTTAATTCGGACTGCACACCGGCTGACGCTTTCTCCGCCTGAGCAATCAAAGATTGCTTCGTTCCTACGCTTTCGCTTCGTCACAACGGCGGTCTCGTAGTGTTCCGTCCTCAGTTCACCGCCTCTTCGGCGCTGAATTCGGACTGCACACCGGCTGACGCTTTGGTTAACTTATAGACTTGTAGATTTACCTTCAAGCCGTTGCATTTACCCCTATTCACCGGCACAACCGAATGCGATTGTTACATGTTCTTTCGGATTAATTGCGGAAATCTTGTATCCTTTTGCGTCAACAAGGTAGCCAACTTCATCACCTGTAGCCTGAGCCAAGCCCATTACACCGGATAATGCCGTTCTTGTAAAGTCAATTGGTGCTTTAACCGTATCTTTTGCAACGTCACCAACACTTCTGCCTGCAGCCATAAATTGACCTTGGAATGCTTCACCCAATGCAATACCTGTACCGGAAGCCACGTCTTCTAATGCGTTACCTAAGTTAGACAACATACCACCTGTTGTTCTACCTACAATACCTAACATCTGACCGCCCCAAGTAAGAGGTGCTGTAACAATTCTTGATACGATGTTTGGCGTATTAGATTTGTTGATTTCTGCATTAAGAATTTGTCTTGGAAGAGTTGCTTTGCAACCACAGTTTTCAATTTCGGTGAACGCAATTTTCAAAGCACCCTTTTGACATCCTGAAGGTCTTACAACTTCTACAACTTTACCGTATACATTTGAACCACAAGGATACAATTGACCGTTGATTGTTACATCTTCTAACGTCTTAGCTGCAAACTTCTGACCTACGTGAGATGATTTTGCACTGACTTGATCTCTAAATTCCAACTGCATTGTAGGAATTTTTACAAGCTCTTCGTTTTCAATAAAGGCTTTTTTGTCAACCGGACAAATTGGGCAATCATTGTTTGCTGTTACTGGGTTCTTATCTATGCCTGCTGAAACACGGATATTTTGTAACATTGCCGCGATATCTGCACGTGAAGCATCTTTAAACGGAGCAATCATATTCGGATTTGGAGAATTGTTTAATGCACCCTTATCAAGAGCAATTGCAAGCGGTATTTGTGCCCATTCAGGAACTGTGTTACCATCTGTGTATCTTGATAGGATTTCTTGTGCTCTACACTTATCAATTGTAGGACAAGAAATTCCTTTTGATAAAGCACAAAGAGCTTCAGCACGCGTTACATTGTGATTAGGCAAGAATTTTCCGTCAGGATATCCTTTCAACAAGTCTTGATGAACAGCAACCGTAATCGCAGAATTTGCCCAGTGATTTGTCGGAACATCTGAGAATAATTTTTCAGGAGCACAAGAATACATATCCTTGTTAAAACCTTTCACTAACATTGTTGCAAATTCGGCACGTGAAATATTCTTGGATGGTTTAAACAATCTGTCAGGATAGCCGACCACAACATCATTTGTAGCAAGCTTGTCAATCTCACAAGAAGCCCAGTAACCGTCAGGAACATCAGGGAACATTTGTAAACCTGCTGCAGCACCTGTCATATTGTTAAAAGAGCTGAACGGAGATAAATCAAAAGGTTCCAATGTCTTTTTAATAGCCTGTCTTGAATTTGCAGTACCCATTTGAATAGGGCAACCTGCTCCGTCCATTTTGGCTTCATCTCTGATAATCGGCGCACCGTTATGTCTAGGCATATCATTCAAGCACGGTATGTTAGAAGCCGCACCGGTAATTGAACCGTCAGAAGTAATGGTTGACCCCATTGTTCCTGATGACAAGCGTCCTAAATCTCTGTTAACGGTAAAACCTTCTGCTTTGTAGCTATAATCCTTTTCTGTACCAATAAGGTTGTTATAGCCGTAAACTGCATTCGGATAAGAATATACTTGTTTCATATCCTCTTTAGCCAAGTCTTTTACCCCAGGGCATAATGCACAGGAAGGAATCGGATCCGGCTCACATTGTGGAGCTGCTCCACAGCCACAATCGGGCTTAACCGGAGTTTCGCAAGGACAAGCTGCACCAGTCACTTCAGGTAATTCTTCGCACGGACAAGCGCTCTGCGTAACAGTCGGGCGTTGTTGTTCGCAAGGGCAGGCTGCCATTACCGTATTAAATGAACACGATGCTATTCCAACGGCAATTGCAGCTGCCACAGTAAGTTTTCTAATCGTCATTTTATAACCTCCTTTTTCGATAGGAAGAGTCGCTTTACTCGCGCTCTTTTATCTTGCTGTTTTTGTTTTAACGTATTTGTATTTAAACTAACTCCTAAATTATGGAGTTTTTCACAAATTAAAACATTGCCAAAAAAGAGAGTCCAGATGGGGGGTTATGCACAATGATGATTAAAAATGGAATATTCTCATTTTTAATCATCATTGATACATTATATGTATTGTTATATTTGCTTCCTCTCCAAGGGAGAGGATAGATTTTGAATTGGACATTTCTTTCTCTTTTTTTGCAAAGAAAAGAGAAAGAAATGTCCGAAAAGAAAGAGAAACACGCAATTGTTTTCTATGCCCTACGGGCATTCGATTGAATGGCTGTTGCGGGCATAGCCCGCATTCTTACGTTCCACTGTGCGCTTAACGAAATGAGCAAACAATGTTAGCGAGACAATAACAAGGCAAACACTGTTTGAGGGGTAAATGAAAACTAAGCTTATAAGCATTACACTTGATACTACGAGTTTGCTTGCCTAAGGTCGAGCTTTACAATTGTTTAGCGAATGAAGTGTGTGCGCACGAGATTCTTTGGACACACCTTTCTTGACGGCACAAGAAAGGTGTGAATAAAAAATTAAAAATATTTAACAATAACACACATATGTTAAAACAAAAAAGAAAATTATTTTTTAATCAATTCCTTTTTATAAAAAAGGAATAAAGCAGCTCATAAGCCGTGTTCTGTTTTTAGATAATCATCTATCTGGTATTGGGATTACTCCCAATCTCAAGCGATTTTTCGAGACAAGGCGGACACCTTTAAACGCCTCTTTCAATCTTGCATCCGACCGGGGGTTGCCTAGCCGATACCTTCCGATATCGCTGGTGAAGCTCTTAACTCACCGTTGCACCATCGCTCCTGCCATAAAGGCGGTGAGCAGTATTTTTTCTGTGGTCCTATCCGCCAGCTCACGCTGCCCGGAGTTTCTCCGGCGGTCTGTCCTTGGATGCACGGACTTTCCTCACTCTTGCAAGCGCGATTATCCGACTACTTTATTCCCTTTGTATTGTAACATAATGTAAACATTTTTGTAACCTTATGCCCTATTTTTTTTGTTTTAATTCTTGTTTACAATATAATACACAATGTGTAGTGTATTATAGAAAGGTATAAATATGATATTAAGAGTTTTACCCAAATTTTTTGCAGGGGCAACATTAGGTATTGCAACTGTCGCAGGAACAATAAACTGCAATAATGCAGGAAATAGTGTAGATAATATTCAAACGCGAGATACATTTGAAACAACTGCAAAACAGGATAACAAAATTAATGTAGAAGAATATGGCAAAACATGTAATTTGCAAGCAAAAGGCATAAGCGACATGTTCTTGGAACTGAGCGCTCGTTAATAAAAAAGTTGTTTTAACCCTTTATACGAATCTTTAATCCTAATTTTACAAGTCTGTTGACAACCCCTTGAGGAAGTTTTGCCATTAAACTTGCCATAAATGCGTCTCTGCCCACCGTATAAGATAAGCGTGGAGATTTTGAGTTATCAGCTTTTAAAATCACATCTACCACTTTATCAACAGACAAACCTTTCGCTTCATTCTTTTGAGCATTAAACATCATAAATTGCATTTCCTTTTCGTAACCTATGCAATTGTTTATATACTTAGAATTTTCAGCAACAGATTTTCCCCACAAAGGAGTTGCAATAACCCCCGGTTTAATTGAAACCACCTTTATATTCTTTTTATTTTCAACCAAAAGCGCGTTAAAAAACATATCAAGACAACGCTTTGAAGCACAATACGGAGATATAAAAGGAAAGATTCCAAAACTTGCCATTGAACTCACATTGATTATTTTTCCGTCAGCCAGTATTTTCAAAAGAGCTTGAGAGAACTCCAAATGCCCAAACACATTAACATCAAATTGACGTCTAATTTCATTAATCGAAATTTTTTCAACCGGACCCGCAACAACACAACCGGCTATATTAATCAAAGTATCTATCTTAGTACACTTAGAATTAATAAAATCTCCGGCAGATTTTATTGTTTCCGGCTTTGCGTAATCAACATAAAACGGATAAATATTAGGCGAGATTGCTTTTAACATGCCCACCTTAGATTCATCACGATAACCCGCAAAAACAATATTGTTTTCAGCAAGTCGCGATATTAAAGCTTTACCGATTCCGGAAGTCGCTCCTGTTACCACATAAGTCTTAGTCTTCATACAACGGTCTCATCAAAAGTATTGTTGATATGTTAAGTTGCAAAAACTCATGTGATTCTATTTCACGCTGAGGCGCTAACTTCGACTCCAAAGTACAATTCTTTACTGCAATAAAATGCTTATTTGTATTAAGGATTTCTGATAACAGCCTGCTTTTCTTACCTATTTTAGGCATAAAAACATAACCTTTAATAATATACTCTGCAGTCTCTATATAAACTTTCTCCCGCCACGCAGAAGTTGTTAATTCTAATATTTCATTATTTTCCATTAAAATTATCTCCAATACAAAGGCTTATCAAGCCGTTTTACCGTCTTCTTCTGAACCGAACAAGATTAGCTCATATAAGACTGGAACAATGGTAAGTACAAAGATAATGCCATTACAAGAACTATACTACCAATTACAAGAAGCATTATCGGTTCAATCATTTTTGTCAATGTATCAATAATTGCATCAAGCGTTTTGTCAAGGAAGTTCACACCTTTTTCAAGCATATCGCCTAAACGACCTGATTGTTCACCGGTTGCAATCATAAACAAAAGCATTTTTGGTACAATACCCGTTGATTTTAATGCCTGCGATACCTGTAAACCTTGTTGAACCTTTACAATTGCATAACTCATCTTATTTTTCATTACAGAGTTTGTAAGTGTTACAACCGCTAGATGCAAGCAGTCAACAATCGGAATACCTGCATCATAAGACACACTCAAAACTGACAAAAAGTTTGAATAATTAGAGTACAAAATCAAATTATTTATCAACGGTATTTTTAATACATATTTGTCAAGCTGCTCTCTTGCAGGTTGCCAACTTACCATCAAATAGCAGAACACAATCACCGCAATAATAAATATCGGAATCGTAAACCAATATGTTTTTAAATAATCTCCGGCATTTATCATCATAGCAGTAATCCAAGGTAAAGATTTTTCCTGTTGTTCAAACATACCCTTGAACGCAGGAAATACGAAAGTTAACATAACTATAATAATAAAGAATGCCAAACAAATTACAAACATAGGATACATTAATGTACTGATAACCTTACCTCTGATGTTTGCCTGTTTCTCAAGCAAGTTTTTGATACGATCTAGTGTTTTTTCCAATTCGCCGGCCTCTTCACCAGCTTTTACCAAACCAATAAAAATATATCCAAACACTTGTGGATAACGTGCCAAAGTATCCGCAAATGTAGAACCTGCCATAATCTGTGTTTTTAGAATTTTTGACATCTCACGGATTTTCTTCCTTGCAGCTTCCTGCTCCATAAACATCAAAGATTCTACGGCTGGAATACCTGACGTCAACAATATTTGCAAAGTCGATATAAAGTCAATTTTCTCACTCAAAGACAAAGCACTCATCTGAGAAGATTTTTTTGCTTTCGCATCGACAAATTCGTTAATCTGCGTCGGAACGAACCCCATTTTACGAACAATGTCTTTTGCATCCTTAATATTAGAAGCTGTTATTTCACCTTTTACAACTTCTTTTCCTTGTTTTAATGCGACATAACTATATATTGGCATACAAACCTCGTATTTTCTGTTTTCTAGTCACTTGCGTAGCCCAAAACTCTTATAAATTCATCCGTTGTAGTACGTCCTTCAATGATATGATTTAAGCAAGAGCTTTTAAGCGTTTTCATACCTGCTGCAACAGCAGCTTCTTCGATTTCAATATCGTGAGCACCTTGTGCAATCAATTTTTTTATTTCTCTTGTTATAGGCATAATCTCATATATACCGAGACGTCCTGCATAACCCAGATACCCGCAATCCTTACAGCCTTTTTTCCTATAAAGCTTCGTTTTCAGCAATTTTTGTTGAAGCTCAGGATTGGTTGTAATATGTTTTACTTCTTCTTCTGTAGGAATATACTCTTCCTTACAATTATCACATAGCCTTCTTACAAGACGCTGCGCAATTACACCCGTCAATGTTGAAGATACCAAGTAATCTTTTGCACCCATTTCAATCAAACGTGTGACTGTAGCTGCGGCAGAGTTTGTGTGAACGGTACTCAAAACAAGGTGACCTGTTAATGCTGCAGAAATTGCAACTTCCAATGTCTCAAAGTCACGGATTTCACCAATAAGAATAATATCAGGGTCTTGTCTTAAGATTGCTCTCATGCACGATGCAAACGTAATATCCGCTTTTGGGTTTACCTGTGACTGGTTAATCCCTTCAAGCTTAATTTCTATAGGGTCTTCAATCGTAGTAATATTAACATCTTCATTATTCAATGCCTTTAATATTGTATACAAAGTCGTCGTTTTACCGGAACCTGTCGGACCTGAAGTTAAGATAATTCCATTCGGACATTGCACCATATCATGAATTTTTTGTACATCAACATCAGAAGCACCAGGAATAACCATTTTACTACCTGACGCTTTCAAGCTGACTGCCGGAGCAAGAATACGGATAACGACTTTTTCTTTTCCGGAAACAGGCAACGTATTTATACGGAAATCATACATTCTATCATTATATTTGATAGAGAATGTACCATCCTGCGGACGCCTGTGTTCTGCAATATTCATTCTTGCAAGAACCTTAAATCTGGTAATAACTGATTGTTCAATACTACCCGGAATATCCAATACTTTTTTCAAAATACCGTCAGTACGAGTTCTTACTACGTAATATCCAAGTCTTGGTTCAATGTGAATATCTGATGCTTTTGCATCAATTGAGTCGGTAATAATTTTGTATACAAATTTTGCAACATTACCACTCGCATCTTGTAATTCTTTTTCTACTTGCGACCACAAAGAAGTCTCATCACTAAATTCAGCCGATTCTTCTTCAATACTCTGAATAATTCGTTCTGTTTCTTTTACTGTTTGTGCAGTCTTTTTTTGAATAAAGTATTCTTTCAAGTATTTTTCAAACTCAAAAGATGGTATACAATATACATTTAAAGAGCGCCCCGTTGATAAAGAGATTTCTCTGATAGAATACCTATCGCTTGGATTAACCATTGCAACACCGAGCTTGTTGCCTTCCATTGACATAATTACGACTTGCTTCTTCTCAACAGTATCATCCGGTAGCATTTTTAACATGCTCTTATCTACCTTGATTTGAGCATTGGATACAATCTCACAACCGTACTTTTTTTTCAAATACGACGCAATTCTGTCGAAAGTTAAATACTCTTTTTCATAAAATATCGTATCAAGCGGAACTTTGCGTTCTTGCGCAAGATTCATACACTCGTTTAATTGCTCTCGTGTAAGCCAACCTATTTGAACAAGAATCTCTTCAGCTGATGGTTGCTCCACAGTTTCCGCAGCTTCCTCATTTCTATCGGAAGAAGCTTCATTCTGCACATTAGAATTTACTTCAACAACAGAAGAAAAAACTTCGTCAAAATCTCTTGCCGGAATAGGAATAAATTGCGGAGTCAAACTCTGAAATTTCTCCTTTACCAAAGTTGCAACCTCTGCACGTCCAATATTGCTGTCTTTGTTAAGTATTACAAAGAAATCATTTTGTCTCTTATCTACTGGAATAAAACCTGATGTTTTCATCAGGTTTAATTCAAAAGTGTTTATATACTCTTTTTTTACACTATGTTTTAGTTTTTCCAGTTGATTTGACATAATATTTTTATAATTACAAGCTATCTGCTACAGAACCTTCACCATCGTTAATAATTCTTGGAGTAAGCATGATAACCAATTCTTTCTTTACTTTAGAAGTAGATGTAGATCTAAATGCAGAACCAATTATCGGCAAATCTCCTAATACAGGTATTTTATAAACAGTCTTTTCCTCTGATTCCTGTATTAAACCACCAATCGCCAATGTTTCACCATCTTTGATTCTTACATTCTTCAAATCAAGATTTCTTCTGCTCAACAATACTGCTTCCACATCTTTGGTAGTTTGGTTTCTCAACTCTTCCAATTTAGTAGAGTATTCAGGTTTAACATTCATTGTGACATAACCTTCAGGAGATATAAACGGAGTCAAAGTTACCTTTATACCTAAATCTTCCCCGATTGTATATGTTTTCTGAACAGTACCATTATTTTGTCCTGCGCTTGATGCACTTGATGACAAGAACTCAGATGTTACCTTTTCTACGTAATCTTGAGTTAAATCCAACACAGATTCTTGACCACTTGTTATTAACAATCTTGGGTTAGCAAGAACTCTGCCCTTTTTGTTCTTGATTAAATAATCCATTGTCCACTTTATATAAGTACTATTGTTACGTGGCACATAAGACGTACCCACTGAGGTTTGGTCGCCATCTACAACAAGTATAGGTTTCGCAACGTACTTATCAGAAGTGTTGCCGACTTTGTTTGAATATCCACCAGTCGAATCACCAGTAAATGTAAATGCCCAGTGTTTGGAATCAATACTCCAGTTATTACCTATATCTTTTATAGCATCTTCATCTAACTCAACGATAGAAACTTCCAAATATGCTTGTGCCTGTTTTACATCGTTATCTCTTATGAATTTTTCAACCATTTCTTGTTGTGCAACAGAACCACCCATTAAGGTAATTGTACCTCTTTGAGGGAAATATGCCACAGACAAGTTTTGTACATCAAATGCAGCCGCAGCCGAAGAAACAGCACTTGCCGCAACTGAACATGCAACAATTCCTTCACCCAATTTAAGTTCTTCACTTTTAGAAGATGAGGATGATGCGCCACCTGTCATAATACCGGCAGCTCCACCTAAAGAAGTACCTACCCCAGGAGTCGGAGGCACGTATTCGCCTTTAGAACTGCTATTGGAAGTACTTCCTGAACCGCGAGACGGCAATAAAACCTGACAAATCATATTTGCCATTTCTGCAGGTGTAGTATGATTTACTGCAAAAGTTCTTGACATTGGCTCTCTGTCTAGTTGCGCAATTACTTTTTCTACAATTGCTGCATCTGATCTCATACCAAATACAATAATTTCGTTCGTAGCTGCGTTTACCGTTGCTGCATCTACGCCGGATAAGCCCGCTTTCTTCATCCCAAAAACATTTTTGTTAAGGAATGCTGCAATTTTTCCTGCATCTACATAACGCACAGGGAATGTCATCATTTCCTGTTTTGAAAAAGCTGCGTTATCTGCATGGTTCTTAGAGAGAACTATTAAGGTTTTACCTTGCGTATAATAATTCAACCCTGTAACTTGCAAAACAAGAGAAAACGCATCGTTGATTGGCATATCAACCAAATCCAAAGTTACCTTTCCCTTGACTGAATCATGGAAAACAATATTCATGCCTGCTTTATCCGCAAACATTCTCAATACCTGTCTCACATCGGAATCTCTAAGAGACAGCGTTATGCTTTCATTTCTATCTGTTAATCTGACATCACCTGCCAAGGTCATATCACTCATAGATTCTGCGCTACACATCATAGGTGCGATACCAGAAGGTGCCATAAACGCTAATAATAACGCCATTGACAAAAATCTCTTCATATGATTATTTCTCATCTATTTTTTCCCTCCGAATTTTTTGTTTAAGTTTGAAACGTCATTATAATTTACAGACCCTTCCGTCAAAATTTCGCCAATACCTGCCTTAAAAGTATTGCTACCAAGTTTTACGGTAACACTATCTTGCAAAATGCTGACAATCTTATAATTATTTACGACATCGCCTTTTTTAACCAAATAATCATTGCCCTCAATGTTCAATATCGCTGACGGGCTATATTTGTCATATAAAATTCCTGAAACAACAGTATCCATAACTCTTGCTGCCTCAGAGCTTTCATCAATCACTTCAGGTGGCTCTACCAAATCAAATTTCGGAACATCCTTCACAACAGTAGATGTACCGCTTATGTTTCGGTACGGCAAAAACGGATTCGCTTTCACGATACCGGTAGGTATTGATAGCAAATCCTTCTTTCCTGAAACTGCTGCAATCGGAATAGATGTCATAGCCGGAGAAGCTATGTTATCTAAATCAACCGCACGCAAACTACCAAACGATAAAGCCGCATGAACAACAGGAATTACAATACAGATAGCCAATATAGGCATCCATACTCTCTTAGGAAGTTTGAATCCCCCCTTACTCACTCTTTCGATCAATTCCTCTGCGGTAAGATTTACAGTCTCTTCTAAATCTATTTTTTTCTTCATATAATCGCGCATATTCACTCTATACTTCTAACTATTAAATTGCATCTCTCAACTGGTAATTATACTACAGCATTACTATATTAAAATCCTACATTTACACTATGCCATTCAAATCGTAGATAAAAATTATACTATTTTGAATTTCAGAATATAAACCTATAATAATTGTATCATACTTCGTGTACATTGCAACAATCAAATATTTATTAAGAAATGTTACATTACTCATGCGTATAACGTAAGTACGCGTAGGCATTAAACTCCAAAGACCCAAACAAAATCTTTACAAAATTATCATTATAAGGAAGTAACTTAACAAAATTTATACTTTCTTCATCACAATCATCAGTCGTTTCTCTTGCACGAACCTTACCCTTAAAAAATTGCGATTGGTAAAACATCAAATAAATTTCTCCATCCTTGTTTTTTTCACCAACAATGCGATAAAAACCTTTTTCCAATAGAACTTCATCCACAATAACATTAACCGGCACACTCAGCAAATGTTCTTCCGACTCATCTTTCTTTAATGGCGATAATTCCTTTATTTCAGCTTCTGGATTCAACTCATTGTGCAAACTCGTTCCTCCGCCACTAATTTTTTTCATTCTTTTTTTCTTTTGTTTTGCCTCTTTTTTATTTTTTTTATCCTCTAAAACATTCATAACCTCTTCAAACTCTTTGTTTGTAACAGAAGTTTGCCCATCCCACACCCTATCGAGATTTGGAATATAGTCCCAACTTTCTGCAAAAACGCTAATTTGAAATGACATTATGCAAAATACAATTGATAACAACAAGCTCTTTTTCATACTAATATTATTTAACGAAAAGCGAATAAAAGTAAACTCCTTTTATTTTTTGTTACTATCGTGTATAATGATATTAAGTACCAAGAGAGCATGACATGACAGATACTAACGTGATAATTATTATAGTAGCGTTTATTGTTGCGACAGCTGCAATTTACATACTATATTCTATAATTTTATTCCAAGGTGGTTCATCCCGCAGAGGGGATGAGCTTCAGCTTTCAACCAAAAATATACTCGATCAGGTTCAAGTTCTTTTTGATAAAAGAGAGTACGCTCTTGTTCAACTTTTAGCTACAAAATATTTAGATCGAGTACCAAATCACGTTGATGTGCGTGCATATCTTGCAAGAGCATATTTTGAGGACAGGAAATACAACCAAGCCATCAAGCAATGTTTGCTTGTATTGAGAAAAAAACCAGCAGATTTGGTTACGCGAAAAATTCTAGGTCAATGCTATCTAAAAAAACAAGCAACTAATAAAGCTCTTAAAGAATACGAATACTTGTTTGAACGTGCAAAAAACGATAAAGATGTCGTAAGAACGTTAGCCGAATTGTATAAAAATTCAGAGCAACTGTACTCAGCTATTGAAATATACGCTGTTCTTTCTGACCTTATGGATTTAGATGAAGACATCGCAAATGTTCAATCCATTATTGCAGAACTCAATGAGGAAGTTCATAATTATCCTGCCGCATTTGAAGCTTATAAAAGACGTTTGGGCATATACCCAACAGACATTGAAACAAACAAAAAATTAACAGAATTATATATTAAAATTAAAAATTATCCTGTGGCAATAGAAACTCTTTTATACATGCTCACTTTCATTACAGACCCCAAAAATTTGTTGTGGATATACGAAACTCTTGTCACACTTTGCGTTGAAACTGAAGACTTTGAAAAAGCAATTGAATATTCAGAAAAATTATTGGATGTCCAAGGCTCAGATAAATTTAAAATAAGAAATGATATCGCCGGATTTAACATAAAACTTAATCGACTTGGAGATGGAGTTTTAATACTCGAAGATCTTGCAATGATGTCACAAAACGGATTTGACGTTACCTTAGAGCTTGCAGATGCTTACATACAACAAAAAGAATATCAAAAAGCATTAGATAAATACCTTCTACTTATGGACAAAGCAACTCCAAGAGAAGCCAAAACATTGAACCTACTACTTGCAAATCTCTACATTACTTGGGCTGTCGAAATGGCAAGCTTGAAGAAATACGATGAATCTTTTGAACTACTTAGAAATGCAGCCCAATACAATGCATTAAACCCGGAAATTTATTACAATGCTGCGAAAAATCATTTTGAGCAAAAAAATTTCTCTTCTTGCGTAGAGATGGTGAATAAAGCCCTCGAATTTGACAAACAGGCAGAATACAAAGCAAAATATTTGTTATTACTATCCGAAGCGCACCGCCAACTTGGAAACTTCTTTGAACAGAAAAAAGCACTTACAGATTTATTGAGATTTGATGAAAAAAATCCGGAAGGTTTGTACAGAGTGGGCTTATTATATGCAGCACAACACGATATCAAAAACGCAGAAGAATCTTTCAAAAAAGCTATTGTGTACAAACCGGATTTAATTCAAGCAAAATATAATTTGGCATTGTTATACGAAAATAATAACCGTGACAGAGCAAAAGAACTTTATGTAGAAGTTCTTGAACAAGACCCAAGTTTTGAAGAAGCAAAAAATGCTCTAGCCGACTTGTCAACTTCAGATTATTTCTAAATATAAAAAGAAAGAGCCTTTTCGGCTCTTGTTTAAAATTTGGGTGTGGTGGGACTCGAACCCACGACCAATTGATTAAGAGTCAACTGCGCTACCAACTGCGCCACGCACCCATATGCTTATTAAATTGTAATTCGCTCCGTTGACTGAGTCAACTGCTACCTCTCCTCAAACGTGACATTTAGTCACCTTTTCGTCGGCAGAGTCAACTGCGCCACGCACTGGACAATCCTGAATTACATCAGAGAATCTACATCCACTCTTGCACAACATTCCAAAAAACCGTGCCCAAAGTCGTCTGCATTTCCCCACGCATACGATATATTAAATTTTCAACAAGACTATACTATAACAAAAATAAAACACTGTCAAAAAAATTTTTTACGTGTTTTAATATCAATGTCATGAGAATTTCAAATATACAAACGACACGAACATTCAAAAACAATCCGCAACCACAAAAACGCGAATTTATTGATAAGTTTACCGATGCAATCAAAAATCCACGAGATGTGAATGATTGCGTTGCCGTGCCCAGAGGAATTTTTAAAGCTTACTTACTAATTATGGGCGGATTTGCCTTAATCGGAATTTCAGGAGCTTTGCCACAAAAAATGAAAAATACAAAAATGGCTCTTAGTATTACAGGCAACATACTGAATTTTTTAAGTGCAATCTATTTCGCAAAACCTTTCGCGGTAAAAAGTTTGTCACCTACAGTAAAAAAGGAGGAACTGAATAAAAATGAAAATAAATAAACTTACCGGCTATCTCGCAGCAACAACTATACTAACAGCGTGTGTTCCCAGTGCTAATAAAACGCTTAAGCCTCTACCTGAAAATTTAATACCGGAACGAATAGAGCACAAATTAGACTCTTTAAGCAAAAAAACAAAGGAAATTACGAATGATACAACTTATCATTTTTATGGCAGAGATACACTGGAGCTTAATAAAAATTTTGCAGATAAAACTGAAAAGTTTTTGAAGAGTATTAACAAACAAGCAGAATCTAAAAACAAACGAGTTGTTGTTAGTAAATATACAGACCTAGAACCGTTATATCCTTGGAAACCTGCTTCACCAATACGTGTTCCAAAAACAAAATATATTTATGCCAACGAACATATAAATCACAAGGCTGTAATAAAAGAACCAAAAATTTTTACTACAGATTCAACGGACATGTACGTTCCGGTAGAATATTACGGACAAATCAATCCAAAAGGTTCAAAATAAAAAGAGGACAGCTTACGCTATCCTCTTTTTAAATTTTTTGCTTATATCTAACTATCTTAATTTTACAGTTACTGATTTAGCTTTTTGAGTGTATTCAAGTTTATCTTCTCTTGATAACCAGCCTAAGCCCATTTCAGCAAAGTTTTCATTTAAGCTTAAATCTTTTTTCATTTTGTTGATAGAAACTTCACCTTTGTTTGAAAGGTAGTTGTAGATTTGTCCAGCAGATTCAATAATTTGTTCTTGGATTCCTCTTTTTTCTTCTCTAACTTTTGCCATTTTTAATCTCCTTCTTAAATAGTATATCTGTAATAAACTTACCCTCTAATTGTATTTTAAATTTTATTATTTTGCAATAGTTTTGAACTCTGTTTATGATAAAATAGTACATAAGGAGTATGTTATTAAATTTTATTAAAGTCGATTTTCGAACTAAAGTATTAGTTGAAAAATATATAAAGCTTATTTCAGAAGGCGTAAAACCATCTGAAATACTGTTTCTTGTCCAAAATTCAACTCAAAAAAAACAAATCACTGAAAAAATTTTGGAAACGTTACCGACAAACTCTTTAGAAAAATTAAATGTTCATACATTTTCTTCAATTGTATACAACACACTTATTGAAAACTGGTGTTTTATCGAAAATTCCATTCCGAAAGATAAAACTTTCATTCTTCCAAACCTTGTTGGCTTAGAGGTTTCACAATTTTTGTTAAAACAAATTTTAAAACAAGTTGAAGTCAAAGGATACAATTCAAAACAATCACTTATACATCAAATCTTCAGAAGATACTCTTTAATTATCCAAAATAATTTGTCAAATGCACAAGTTCAGGAACGTTCAAAAATTTTGAAAGAATCTTTTGCAGATGATGCGGAATTAATAATAAAAAAATTGCTTTCTTCTACTCTGAAAAATCGCAGTCTGGACTACTTAAGGCAAATATTAATTTTTAATCATGTTTATAAACATACAGATTATTTTAAAAACATTAAATACTTGTTGGTTGACGATGCAGATGAAATGACACCTGTATGTTTTGATTTTATAACATACCTAAAACCGCAGCTGCAAGACTGGTTGATATGCTTTGACAGTCTTGGTTCAAGTCGTTGCGGGTACTTAAGTGCAGATACTTCAATTGAGTGTAAACTCGTACACTTATTCAATGAAGATGTGCAGACCGATGGAGAAGTTTTTACTCAAGGTGAAATAATCTTTTCCAACATTTTAGAAAATAAGCAAGAAAGATTGGAAAATTTTACATTAACATCCCTATCCAAACGCGCTGAGATATTGGATTCTGCCATCGAAAAGATACAAAACTTATTCAAAAATAATGTTTTACCAAAAGATATTACGATAATAACTCCGCTTCAAGATAACATGCTAAAATTTACACTTGAAGAAAAATTAAAACAGATATGCAAACCTCTATTTCTTTCCGGCAGCGAAAAATTAATTGATAATCCTTTAGTTAAGGCGAGTTTAAGCATTTTAAAACTTATGTTAGGAATTGAAATCTCCGATATGGAACTAAGAGTCGTTATGTCAGATTTTCTTGGAATTCCACTCAAATATTGCAATATCGTGTTTGAAACATACAAGCAAACAGGACTTCTTGCAGAAACAAATTTAGAATTTTACAACGATAAATACCAAAAATTCCTTGAAGTTTTCAATGAAATAAAAGAAAAAAATACAAAACTTTCAAATAAAGTTTACGAGTTATTTTATAAGCTGGTAGATTTTGCTGACGAAACAAAAATTAACAAGTTCAACTTTTTTATAAAACAATTGCGAGATTTTGAAAGCGTTTTAGGAGCAGAAACAGTAATTTCGAGAGCTGATGAAATAATTGTTCAGATAGAAAATTCCATAATCGCAGAAAATCCGAGCAGCACACTTGAAATCGGGGATATGGATTTAGTTGTAGCAACTCCTCAAAAAATTATTGATAACAAAATTGTTTCTAAATACCAAATTTGGCTTGATGTTTCACATTCCGACTGGGTTAAAACCGACACAGGTCCTCTCTATAATGCGTGGGTTTTCCAAGCAGATTGGACAAAAGACGAATACACTGTAGAAGATGACATTTTTCTTGCTAAGCAAAAAACTGCAAGAATTTTAAGAAAGCTTTTACTTCTTGCACAAGAACATGTCTGGGCATATTCAAGTTTATTCGACCCATCCGGAGTAGAAAATCTTGGCGGAATTGAAGACTATCTAATAAGTTCAGCAACTGCACAACCTCTTTCCGGCGAAGCAACAAAGACCTTTAAAATCACTCCGCGTGATGACCAAAAACCGGTTCTTGAATATCAAAAAGGTTCTATGGCAATTTCTGCCGTTCCAGGGGCGGGAAAAACGACTATTCTATTAGCATTAATCATCAAATTAATTGAGCGAGGAGTGACACCTACAAATATTTTTGTATTAACTTATATGGACTCTGCCGCAAGAAATTTCAGAGAAAGAATCAAGAACATGTGTCCTAACTCGACATTGCTCCCTAATATAAGTACAATTCACGGACTTGCTCTAAAAATAATCAAAGAAAATTCAAATTTTGAAAGACTTAATCTTTCGGCAGATTTTGATATTTGCGATGATACTCAAAGAATGAAAATCATCAAAAGTATAACCGGCAAATTTACAAAAACGGAAACAGAAGAATTTGATCGTGCAATTTCCGTACTTAAGCTTCAAGAAGGAAATATTGATACTCCTTCTTCTGATAAAAAAATAGAGAAATTTAAAACTTTTTATAAAGCTTATCAAGCACAACTAAGAGAATCAAATTTAATTGATTATGACGACATTTTGATTATGTCAGTAAAACTTTTGGAAAACAATCCTGATATTTTAGAATACTACCAAAACATTTGTGAATATATTATTGAGGATGAAGCGCAGGATTCGTCGGGTGTTCAGCAAAAACTTATCGGGCTGTTAAGTGGTAAACATAAAAACTTAATCCGTTGCGGTGATATAAACCAAGCCATCACAACAACGTTTTCTAACGCAGACGTAGAAGGGTTCAGAAAATTTATTGCAACAGCAGATACAACCGTTGAGATGAACCACTCACAAAGATGTACGCAAGATGTGATGACACTGGCAAACAACCTTGTTAATTATGGTAACGAAATTTTACCAAAAGCATTTTTTACAAGTTATATGCAAGGAGTTGAAGGGAAAAATCCACAATCCGAAAACGCAATTTTTTCTCGAGTTTTTGAAAACGCATTTGCAGAAAGAAATTTTGTATTGAAAGAAATCAAAAATGTTTTAACAAGAAACAAAGATGCAACAATTGGCATTCTTTTGAGAAACAATTATCAAGTCGCTTCTTGGACAAGTTTTATAAATGATTCCGGCTTAAAAACAATTACTCGGAGTGAATCATTGGGACAAAAGGGCGTATTTAACACAATTTTTGCAATACTTAAGTTTATTCAAAATCCATTTGATAACGAAGTTGTGGTTTCAACCTATGAAACTCTTTCTGAATTAGGACATTATAAACAGCGTATGCAATTAGAAATTCGTTCTTGCGAAAAACCGTTTATACAAAAAGATGTTGATGAAATCGAATCACAAGCCCTGTCGCAATTTTTATGGGATATGCAATATTGGCTAAATTCTTCAACACTACCGATGGAAGAGTTGGTAATCAGAATCGGGCTTTTTTATTACACAAGTGATATTGAGAAATCAAATGTTTATTTGATTGCAATTCTCGTAAGACGTTTAAATTCTTCTTCTAAGTTTGATTTAACATTACAACGATTGGAAGAGTTATCAAAAAAACCTACTCTGAGCGGATTCAAATTTTTCTCAGAAGAAGAAGATAAAAATGCGATGAAGGGCAAGGTACAAATAATGACTCTTCATAAATCGAAGGGAGATGAATTTGATTACGTATTCTTGCCGGAGATGGCAGAAAAGAATTTATCAATTGACGTAAGCAAAGCAAAAACAAAATCATCTACTTTGTTTATGGAAGAAGTCAGAGGATTTAATCCTGAATACAAACGCAAATCTGAACCTGAGCTTAGAGAGTTTAATTCAGAAGAGAGTTTGCGTTTGTTGTATGTAGCGATTACGCGTGCGCAGAGAAAATTATATATCACAACTTCTGCTAAAGCAAAAGGCTGGGGAAACAAAGAAACCGCGCAAGAGCCAAGCGTGATATTTGAAAACATTTTGTAATGGTTTTAATAAATCTATAAAATTGTCATCCTGAAAGCGTAGAAAATAAGGATGTAAATCCGTAATTTTCAAGCTGTTCAGGATCTGACCAAAATATAAGTATCATGCCAAGTTGGTAAGATCCTGAAATACGCCTTATTTATTATCTTAACTACAAACACTATGTCTAATTTTGTCGGCTATTCAGGATGACAATAAAGTTGGATTTTTATTTTGGTGGGAATGTACGCTTAATCAAACTCAACTCTCTTAAATCACACATTTCCCACCCTACAATCTTGTCTAAAAAGGCAACAAAAAATGTAACATAATGTGTATTATGTTACATTTTTATAAAGTCATTTT
>CAZCZF010000006.1:0-48481 GCA_964503025.1 uncultured Vampirovibrio sp.
AGAAAAACTATGCGCTGATAAAGAGTTTTCGAAGGAGCAGATTGCAAGTATTGCTGAGAATATAACCAAAGATAACCTAGCGTTAGTAGAAAAACTATACGCTGATAAAGAGTTTCCGAAGGAGCAGATTGCAAGTATTGCTGAGAGTACAACCAAAGATAACCTAGCGTTAGTAGAAAAACTATGCGCTGATAAAGAGTTTCCGAAGGAGCAGATTAGAAGGATTGCTGAGAATACAACCAAAGATAACCTAGCGTTAGTAGAAAAACTATGCGCTGATAAAGAGTTTCCGAAGGATCGGATTGCAAGGATTGCTGAGAATACAACCAAAGATAACCTAGCGTTAGTAGAAAAACTATGCGCTGATAAAGAGTTTCCGAAGGATCGGATTGCAAGGATTGCTGAGAATACAACCAAAGATAACCTAGCGTTAGTAGAAAAACTATGCGCTGATAAAGAGTTTTCGAAGGAGCAGATTGCAAGTATTGCTGAGAATATAACCAAAGATAACCAGTCTTTAGTTGAAGTTGCAATTGATAATAAATCAATATCTCGTGATAAAATCGCAAAATTAATAGAGTATACAAAAATCAATGATGCGAATGATGCAGGTGGGAATAATGGCAATGTTGATATCAAAAAAGTTGCCAGATATACAAAATTATTACAAGATCCGGTTGTATCTCCGTTCGTAATAAAATTACTTAATGACGGAATTGACATACACGACATTGCATTGCTTGTTCAAACAAAACGTTTACAATCATCTGCTACAAAAAGCAATGCCGGAGCTAAAAATATTACATTATCGGAAAATGAAACAACATCATTCTTCTTGAATTTAGGTCTAAATGAAAAAGAAGCTAATGCAATATTCAAATCTATCTCTAAAAACGGAGTCGTTGACAACGAATTAGAACAAGTTGCTGTAAATTTAATCAAAAAAGGTGTTGCTAAAAACAAAATCGGTGACATTATAAACTCTGCAAAAATAACCGGTGAATTTAATCCGAAAATTGTTGATGATTTTGTTTCGTTACAAAATATTGGTTTAAATCCGTTACTTGAAAAAAATATCGCAATAATAAACAATATTTCTCCGGCTGATGTTGCCGTAAAATTCAACAGCAAAGTAAAAAATCAACTAAAAGCAATGCTTGAAAGGCTACCTGAACCTCAAAAACAATTGTTAGCTACAAAAGGTATTGATACTGAAGATTTGATTAAAAAGCTTGAAATGAAGATTGTTCGAACAAGTGATAAAGTTCCTGCGAAAGCGAAAATTGTTTCAGGTATGCGTTCAAAATCTTCTATAACAGGCTTTGAAAAAATACTTGTAGATAAATACTCACCTGATGAAAAAATATGGCGAAATGCTGATGCTACAAAAAATTGGGCAGAAGAAAAATACTTGAGTTTCAAAAATCAAGAATACGTTTCAACAAGACAATCTGCACAAGAGGCAGGTTTACCTGAAAAGATTACAAAACTACGTGCTGAAAAGTTGAAAGAATGGTATAATTTCTTGGAAACAGACGAAACAATCAAGAACGACCCGTTTGCACGTACACTGATTGCAGAATTTATAACCAAAGATTTATTGCCTGAAAATTCAAGTTTACCGCCTGAATTAGATAAAGCGTTAATTAAAGAAATCCTAGGCTCTGCAGCTAATTCAAACGATTTCTCAATTGGTAATGTATATTCTAAGAGAATGACTCAAGCTGCTAAAGAAAAAAGCGGTGGCGAAGTTGTAGAATTTGATGGAATAAAAGGTACTTGGTATACAGTTCCAAAAACTGACTCATCAAATTCTGCATTCAAAGAAAATGCAGCAAAAATCAGAGCTTTTTCAGATGGTACAAACTGGTGTATCAGAACTTGGAATGCAGAACCATATTTGCAACAAGGTGACATGCACTTCTTTGTTGATGAACACGGCTTAACTCAAATTTGTATAAGAGAAGATGCGCCTAAAAAAGTAGCTGAAATCCAAAAAAGGCAACAAAATCAAACAAGACCAATTCCTTATATCAATGGTATAAAACAATTCCTTGATAAGCATGAAATAAAAGCACCACACGGATATTTAGATGATGCACTCAAGGCTAAGCCGGCTTTTGATAAACTTAAATCTGAATGTACCAAATTAGTTCAAGAAAAGAACTACAAAGCTATATTAGAACGCATGGGAATTGAAGTTAAAGTTCTTGAAGATGGCACTTGGGAAATCTCACATTATGCACCAAAACTAGAAGACTTTGTTCTAAATGACTTAGGCATAAAAGAATCAGATTTATTGCAAAATGTATCAATAATTCGTGGTAATGCTGATTTTAAAGACTCCAACGTCGGTAGTTTAGCGAATTTGCGCGAAGTCTGCGGAGAATTAACCTATGATGAATCTCATTTCTTTAGTATGCCAAAAATCGAATCAATTAATGGGTATAAAATTGAATGGTAAAAACGTGAATTAGACAGCAAGTCGGGTGGAACAATTGTTCTACCCGACTTGCTTTTTTTATACCTATTGTTTAATCAAGCTGTCGCAATCCATCTCTACAGGTTTATTGATACCCATTAACTCAAGAATTGTCGGTGCAACATTGCATAAAGCGCCATCATCTTTAAGCTCAATTGCTTTTGGAGCGTTAATTACAACAAGCGGAACTTCATTTGTAGTATGCGCAGTTTGCGGCTTACCTGTTGATTCATCAACCATTGTTTCAGCGTTACCGTGGTCTGCCGTAAGTACCATTGTGACACCATATTCTTTACACTTATCAGCGATTTTGCCAACGCACTCATCAACAACTTTACAAGCTTTTGTTGCGGCTTCTACAACACCTGTATGACCTACCATATCAGGATTTGCAAAGTTTACAAGAATAAATCCGTAATCCTTATTCTCAATTGCTTTAAGTACATTCTCACAAACTTCAGGTGCGCTCATTTCCGGCTGCAAGTCATAAGTAGCAACCTTTGGAGAAGCAACAAGTTTTCTTGTCTCATGCGGTTTCGGTTCATCAATACCACCGTTAAAGAAGAATGTTACGTGAGCATATTTCTCAGTCTCAGCGGTTCTGAACTGATTAACACCATTTGCTTCCAAAACATCGCCCAAAATATTTACAAGTTGTGTTTTGGGGAAAGCTACCGGATAAGTGAACGTAGCTTCATAGCTTGTCATTGTGCAATAGTAAATGTTTTTAAGTACTTTCTTTCTTGCAAATCCATCAAAATCAACGAAATTGATTGCTTTAGTGATTTCTCTGGCTCTGTCAGGTCTGTAGTTGAAGAATATTATAGAATCATTATCGTGGATTCTGCTTGCTTCTACTTCTTCTTCGTTACCAATAACGGTAGGAAGTACAAATTCGTCTGTTTCGCCTTTTTCATAGGATTGTTTAACACCTTCAATTGCAGAAGAAGCATGTTCGCCTTCTCCCAGTAAAAGTGCGTTATAACCCTTTTCAACTCTATCCCATCTGTTATCTCTATCCATTATGTAATATCTGCCGATAATTGTTGCAACAGGTGGTAAGTTGTATTTCTTAAGTTCATCTTCAACAATTTGCAAGTATTCACAAGCGCTTGAAGGTGGAGTATCTCTACCATCCAAGAATGCGTGTACATAAACCTTTGTTAAACCTTCTTTTGCAGCAAGTTGGATTAGTGCTAATACGTGATCTAAAGATGAGTGAACACCGCCGGTTGAAACAAGTCCGTATATATGAAGTGCAGAATTGTTTTTCTTAGCGTGTTCAATAGCTTCTAAAAATTTTTCATTCTTAAAGAACGAACCGTCTTTAATCGCTCTGTTGATTTTTGATAAATCTTGGTAAACAACTCTGCCTGCGCCAAGGTTTAAGTGTCCTACTTCACTGTTTCCCATTTGACCGTTAGGTAAGCCTACAAACTCTCCGTCTGCGTGAATTTTAGTAGACGGATAATCTTTTATTAATTCTGGAACACTAGTTGGGTGTGCAAGTTTTGTTGCATCATATTTTTCAGAACCGGTCGAAATCCCCCAACCGTCCATAATACATAACAATACTCTATTTGTCATATCAAAATCTCCTCTTAACAAGTCTTTGTAACTCGACTATTTTATGACAAACAGAGCTAAATAACAAGTAGCGGGGGTAAATAGAGGGTGAAATGGGCTGGAATTGGAAATAGTTGAGATAGTAAAGCATAAAAAAAGAGCTTAATGCTCTTTTTTTTTATCCTAATGCTTGAATTTTTTTATATAATTCAATCGCTTCTTTTGACATATTCTTCGGAATAACTATTTTAACCTTTGCATTCAAATCACCGAATCCTGACGATTTCGGCAATCCCATTTGTTTTAATCTTAAAGATTGCCCGCTTGAGATTCTTGCAGGTATCTTTATCGTAATTTTTCCGTGCAAAGTCTCGATTTCTTTTGAACAGCCGAGAACTGCTTCCGGCGGTGTAAGTTCAATCTCCTTGATTAAGTTTTCACCGTCAAACTCATACTCACTGTCCTTGAAGTGTACAATGAGGTATAAGTCGCCTTTATTTCCGTATGCGTCAGATTTACCTTCTCCTTTAAGTCTGACTTTTTTACCCTCTGTTACTCCTTTTGGAAGTTTAACTTTTACACTTCTCGGATGAGATACATACCCTGTACCGCCACAATTCGAGCAATATGCCCCTCCGTGACATTGTGTGCACTTTTCGATATCATTAAATGTTACGGAAATCGGTTTCCCGTCAAAAATTTCTTTAGCAGTAACATTCAGATTTTTTGTAATATCTAAATCTTCGCTTTTAGGCTGAGCTGTTCTTCTTTGTCGGGAAGAAGCTGCTTGTCTAAAATCAAAGCCACCAAAATTTGAACCGCCTTGCTGTGCACCCATGCCACCCATCATATCGCCGAACAACGAGCTGAAGAAATCGGAAAAACCGTTGCCGCCAAAATCAAAGCTTTGTGCTCCGCCTTGGTTAAAATTAAAACTAAAGTTCTCAAATCCGGGAGGTGGAGTATAGTCCGCCCCGCCTTGCCAATTTGCACCTAAGCTATCGTAACGCTGTCTTTTTGCTTTATCTGACAATACTTCATAAGCTTCGTTAATATCCTTGAACTTTTCTTCTGCCTCTTTTGTTTTGTTTACGTCTGGATGGTATTTTCTGGCAAGTTTACGATATGCAGATTTAATTGCGGCTGCATCTGCGTCACGTTTTACACCTAATATTTCATAATAATCTTTATATTTCATTTCGGTTCCTTTTTATCTCTGTATATTTTTATAATAATACAAAATGTGATTGTTTTTAATAAAATTAATCTTTTATTAATAGTGTTATTTGTGTTAGAATACAAACTGAAGATTAAGGAAATAATGAAATGGATATAAAAAAGATTTTATTCAAGACAAATTCTATAGATGTAGAAAAGGCTCTGCCTGATGCGTTAGTGCTTTGTGCAAAAGATGGTAAGATACAGTGGGTCAATGATGTGGCTGCTGAAATTTTTGAAACGTCAAAAATGCACCTGTTAACGTCTAATATTACAGATTTTATAGAAAATGCAATGAATTTGATTTACAATTCAATAATGCAGCACAAGCCTGTAATCACCAAGTTTGTTGAAAAAGAAACTTATTTTGATATGACAGTCAAAGAAATTGATGACGGCTATGTTCTTGATTTTCGCGATGCAGTAACACCTTTACCGCAAGCGGAAGAAATTGCTTCTGAAATTGTAAACAGGGATAAGAATAACTTTTTAATAAAATTAACCAATGATTTAAAATCTCCAATTCAGTCTATTGTGGGTTTTTCGCAAGCTATGGCTGACGGTTTGGGCGGTGAAATGAGCCCTCAACAAGAAAAATACATCAGCATTATAAAGAAAAATTCTACGGAGTTGATGTATTTTGTTGCTAAGTTGCTTGAACTTTCTCAAACAGAATCAAGTTTGAGAACTCCGGAAAACAAAACTTTTGATATAGTAAGCGCTGTTAATGCCGTTGTAAGGTATAATGAACAACTTTACAAAGGCAAAGATGTAAAAATTAATGTGTCACAAGAAGAAGGTTTCAAAAAAACAATTTCAACTGATGAAGATATATTGAAGAACATATTGCAAAATTTACTGGAAGTTCTTTTGAAAGCAGTTGATATGGGGGATATAAACATTCGTCTTTCAAACCCAAGTGATGAATTTATCACATCAAAGAATTTAGCTCCTGCACAATACACTTTGATTTCGCTTTCGAGCAGTTCTTTATTGCTATCAGAAAATGATTTGGAATGCATGTTTGATCCGTATAAAATTGTTGATTCTGCAAACAGAAAAAATGTTTTACGAGCAATTGTACTTGCGAGTGTGAAAAATCTTGTTCAGTCGCTAAAAGGAAATGTTTGGGTAGAATCTCAAATACTTAAAAATACGAGTTTTAATGTAATTATTCCAAACTAAAATATAAATAGGGAGTGAGAATGAGCGGTGTTATATTAAAAAATCTCGTCAAAACTTATGATGGGAAAAAAAATATAATTGACGGAATAAATCTTGAAATTAAGGATAAGGAATTTATTGTACTTGTAGGCTCTTCCGGTTGCGGTAAGTCGACAATTTTGCGCTTAATTTCAGGGCTGGAAGATATTACATCCGGCGAAATTTTGATTGATGACAAAGTTGTAAATAACTTGCATCCAAAAGACCGTGACATAGCGTTTGTATTCCAAAGTTATGCACTTTATCCTCATATGAGTGTGTATGACAACATTGCTTTTGGTTTAAAAATGCGAAAATACAGTAAAGCTGATATTGATTTAAAAGTACGTGAAGCTGCAAAAGCGTTGAATTTAGAAGATTTACTTGACAGAAAACCGCGTCAATTATCAGGCGGACAAAGGCAACGCGTTGCTCTCGGAAGAGCAATAGTGCGCAATCCTAAAGTTTTTCTTATGGATGAGCCGTTATCAAATTTGGACGCTAATCTCAGAGTGCAAATGCGTTCTGAAATTAAGCGTTTGCATAACAAATTGCAGACAACATTCATTTATGTAACACACGATCAAACAGAAGCTCTGACAATGGGAGACAGAATTGTAGTTTTGGATAAAGGAAAAATTCAACAGGCAGATACACCCGAAAAAATATACAACTCACCTAAAAATAAATTTGTTGCCGGTTTTATAGGTCAGATGAATTTTATAGAAGTTGATGTTAAAGACGGGCATTTTGTAATCGAAAATGAAACTTTTGAATGCCCTAGATTAAACGATGGTACTGTAACTGTCGCTATAAGAGCTGAAAAAATGATAAGCGGTGAACATAAAATCTTTGTAAAGCCTGATATTGTTGAGATGACAGGCGGAGAAAGAATCGTTTATTTTACACTGAATGGAAGTAAGTGTTCTGCGAAATTACCTTTAGATTACGTTATTGGTGATGTTGTAGAATTGAAAATAGCTGAAAAAAACATGTATTTCTTTGATAGAGAGAGCGGAGAAATTATTTAGTATGAAAAAATATCGAAATTATATAATAGCATTTCTGGTTTTATTAACTTTTTGTGTATCAATTTGCTTTGTGCCGATAAATGCCACAAGATTTATACCGGCTATAGAAGAGCAGGTTACAAAAGATTTGGGCATAAAAATCCACATAGAAAAACTTATACTGCGACTCGGTCCATCATTAAAGGTAAAAGCGCCTGTAATGCATATTATGTATGAGGACGGACAAAAGTTTGGTCAGTTTAACAATGTAAAATTCTTTATTCCTTGGTCAACATTGGTAAAAGATGATTTTGTTATAAAACGTTTATTTGCAGATAAATTTATTATAAAAGTTCATTCTGATGATAAATACTTGGAAAAATTCATAACAAGACTTAATGAACGTGATTTTGATGAAATTCCTAATATGGTGCTAAAAAATTACAGTATTTCATACCACGATTGCGATAAAGATAAGAATTATAAATTATCGGGAACAGATTTAGAGCTGTCAAAAGTCGTTAATTATGAGAATTTTAAACTAAAATCTAATGGTGAATTTTTCATAAATGAGAAAAAATATCTTTCCTATGATGTATCAGTTCTTCCAAATTTAAAACTTCCTGATAAATTTGATATTGATATTGATGAATTTGTTACTCAAATGGAAGAATTAGATTTTCATTCAGACATTATTGCGGATTTGAAGCTGTATAAGAATATTAATGGTGAAATGCAAGTATCTGGTCTTGTTAATGTAGACAATATTTCGGTTTTGGATGCAGCAAGAAAAGACCCTAAAAGTTTTGTATACTTGACATTCTTGGGTGATAAAATCGGGGTTTTATCCAATGTTTACGCTTCGCATGACAAAAAAGTTTACATAGAAGGTGTAATTAACAATTCAAAAAAACGTAGTTTAGATTTAAAAGTTAAAACTGATGAGATAGAATTAAGAGATTTGTATAAAAAGATTAAACTGCTGACTGATTTTTCAAAATACAAAGCAATTAAGGATGTGCACGGAAAATTGAAAGCAGATTTCTCCATAAAAGGGGATTTGAATAAAATTAAATCATCAGGGTTCTTAAAAATTTCGGAAGCTTCAGTAAAATCAAGCGGTATAGATATAAATAATATCAGCGCAAATGTAGATTTTTCAAACAACGTGATTAATATTACTGACGCGGTGGGATATGTAAATAACGCACCGATAATGGCTAAGGGAAAAATTGATAAGAATATTGATTTAGAACTCCTTATGAATAAAGTAGAGTTGCAGCACATGTTTCCTGTGTCCTTTGGAATCAAAAACGGTGTTGCATCTTTGGTTGCACATATTGGCGGCTCATTGAATAATATTGTTCATAAAGAGAATCTGCAAATTGAAAATTTCAAGTGCGTAAATGATTCTAATGAGCTTTCGTTTACCTCACTTAAAATTGATACAAATAAAGATAACGTTGCTTATATAAATAACATTATTGTTAACACGAAAGCGTTGGAAGTTGTAAAATTGCCTTCTGTAAAGTTATACATTGATCGTGACAGCATAAAAATGCCTGAAACAAATGTATTTATGCCAAATTCAAGGCTTAAAGCAAGAGTTGAAGTTACCAACTATAATACAAAGGACTTAACTTTTAATATCAGTACAAATGGTACTGTAAACACTCGTGATATTAAAAATATTGATCCGAGTTATGGTGCTTTACCCGTAAATTTCTCAATTTTTGGAAACAAAAATGTTCAGAATGTTTTAGCACAGATTTTAATGGAAAAAGCTGCCATAATTGATGAGCCGGCAGTTATTAATTTGGTTGCGAAGATAGAAAATAATATTGCAAAAATTGAGGATTTGAGTTTATCTTCATACACAGGTAAATTATTTAACGATTTCAAACTCAACAATCGCGGACAAAAAAAGTTAATCATATCCGGCAATATAGAAAATTTATCAGAGCCTATATTTAAGAATATCAGAGTATTTATTCCTCAACAATTGAGTATCACTTGTTTTGATACGATTGCACAATTAAAAGGTGATGTTTTTATTAACGGAAGTATTAAAAAACCTGATGTCGTTGGACAAATTACTGCGCAAAACGTGATTAATCAATTCTTGCAGTTGGCAATAAGTAATCTGACAATTGATTTTAATAAGTCAGTAGCTGTTTTAAATGCACCACAAGTAAAAATCGGAGATTCTGCATTGGGATTAAATGCGACAACACTTATGGATTTTTCAAAAGGATTGGTTGTAAAAAATGCTAATGTTAAGTCGAAATATATTGATACTGATACTTTCTTGATGTATAAAGATTCTCCGTTGTTTAAACAAACTGATATAACGGTAAATGACGGTAAATTCTATTCAGAAAGAGTCCAAGCTAATATATATAATTCTCCGCTGAATATGTCTGCCGTAACTTCAGATTTTAGCTTAAAGAACGGTGTTTTGATATTAAAGAATCTTTCGTCTGAACTTTATAACGGAAAATTGGCAGGTAATGTAGAGTTTAACTTAAAAGATGAAGATTTTAGTTCAAATATCCAAGGAAGAGGTGTAAGCGCTGCTCCTATTTTTGATATTATATCAACGAGAAAAGACTCAGTAAGCGGTGTTATGGACTTTGATTCAGCAATAAAAGGAAATTTGAGTTCTAAACAATCGCTTAACGGAAGCATAAAGTTTGTTGTTCATAACGGCAGAATGGGAACGTTGGGCAAATTAGAACACCTTTTATATGCGCAAAACGTCATTGCTGATAATATGTTAAGAACGTCGCTTAGTGTTGTCACAAAGGCAATCACTTTAAAAGATACCGGTCTGTTTAAGTATTTACGTGGAGATATCGATTTACAGGATGGGATTGCTCATATAAAATTATTGCAGTCTCAAGGACCTTTGATGTCACTTTTTGTAAAAGGTACTTATAATCCTGATACTGATTATGCTAAGTTAGTTGTTCTAGGTCGACTTTCTGACGAAGTAATATCCGGCTTGGGTGCTTTTGGTGATTTTTCATTTAATAAATTAATGATAATGCTAACGGGAGAAGATAGCAAAGATAACGTATTACCGGAAGATATTGAAAAACTCCCGCCGCTTCAGTTGAATAATACTAAAGAATTTAGAAGTGTTATAAATGGTGTTTTAGACAAACCAAGCTCGGTGTTGCTATTTAACTGGATATCTTATACTCAAAAATCATACAGACAAAAAGACGTTCCGATGACAAATATAAAAGTGCCCGAGTTTATTGAATCATTGCCTTATTGATACTAATTTAATCTATTTGTATGATTCGACTTAAAACTATTTTTAGTTTATAATGATCACATGGAATTATTGAAGGCAGGGCAAAAATTAAGTATTTTTTTTCAGAAAGAGGATAAGCTTGTTGAGATTGCCTGTACAATTTCTGATGTAGAAGAAGATAGGATGACTATAGAATTACCGCCCTATTTTATGAGATACATAGAGTTTTTAGAAGTTGGCAAGACTCTTACGATAAAAGTATTTTCTAAAGTCGGAACGCTTGATTTTAACACGATTATTATATCATCTCCTTTAGAAGATAATTTCTCAGTTGAGTTGGATAATAATGCGATAAAGCTAACTCCGTCAGAGGAAATTCCGGTTGTTAATGCCGTTGAAGTTCTAAACATAACAACTGAAGAAAAAACACATAAGGTAAATACATTTGAGATTTCTACCGAATTTTTAAAATTTTATAGTGATTATGAGTTTCATTTAGAGGATACTTTTGAATGTGAACTGATTTTGCCTAAAAACTATGGTATAATAAGATTTAGAGGTACAGTAATATATGTAGATCCGGTTTATGACAATGAATATAAAATAACGTATTCTTGTATGTCGGAAAGTGACAGATTGGCTCTTTTATATTATATGTATTTGTATAGCAATAATAGCTCTGATTAGGAAACAATATGAAAAATTTAACAGAAAATGATTTGACAACAAAGAAAATTTGCAAAAATAAAATGTTTGACCAGATAGAAAGATGCAGGCTTGATTTACAAAAAGACCCGACTAATCCTGCATTACACGTGAGATTGGGCGATTTGTACCTAAAATGGCATTTGGATATTTTTAATGCTTGTCAATATATTGATGAAGCTATTACTGAATACCAACTTGCTATGGAGTCATTAATTGATTCTTGTGAAATATATTACAAAATAGGACTTGCGTTCTTCCATAAAGGAGATTTAGACAAGGCTATTAACTATTTTACTATGGCATTGGAAAAGAAAAATAATTATTATGAAGCATATTACATGTTAGCAGAAACTTTTGTAAAAAAGGCTCATTTTACAGATGCAATGGATGCCGCAGAAGCAGCAATCATATCATCAAGACTAAAATCATCAAGCGCGCACTATTTGCTGTGTAAGCTATATGAAGCGTCATCTTTCAAAAATACAAAAACAAAAATAAAAGCATGGTATGAAAAGTTTGTTTCTATATTGTTGGTTCCTTTCGATAGAACAGCTCAGCGAAATATCATTAATAATATATCTTACTTAAGGTTTTTACCGCTTTTCTTAAAAGGATTTTATGCAATACAAGTTAAAAACTTTGCCAAAGCAATTGAACTTTATAAAAATGCAATAGAAACTGCTCCTGGATTTGCACCGCTTTATTGCGTATTGGGAGATATTTATTTGTCAACCGGTTATTTTGAAGATGCAATAACTGAGTATAAAATGGCAATTTGGTTGGATTCCTTTAATATTGCTGCATATAGACATTTGTGCAGAGCGTATGAAGAACAAGGTGATTATAATCAGGCGATTGAAGTTTATAACAAATTAATTGCTATGGCTCCGAATATGCCGGATTTATATTCAAATCTTGCAAACATTTATTATATAAAAGGTGAATTCGATTTAGCGATTTCAAATTATCAAACGGCAATCACATTGAATCCTAATAAAACATGGACGAGTGTTATTGCTCAAACAATGGGTTTTGTATATCAAGAAAACAAAGCTGATACAGATGCAGCAATATCTGCGTATCAAACAGCCTATGTGTTAACCCCTGATGATATTGATATATACGTCAATCTTGGTAGCGCATTTTATGACAAAGAAGATTACGCAAATGCGCTTGCTGTATACCGTCAAGCATTGGAATTACAGCCTTATAACTCTAAAATCCACTGTAATTTGGGATTTTTGTATTGGGGAAAAGGCAATACGGAAGAAGCTATCAAGTCTTATGAGCTGGCAATTAAGTATAATAAAAATTATGACATCGCGTATAACAACTTGGGTGTTATTTATTTGGATGATTTAGGCAGAGTAAATAAGGCAATCGAGCTCTTTAGGTGCGCAGTTGACACAAACCCTAATTATGCATTAGCGCATTTTAATTTGGCACGTGCTACATCTATTATTGGTGACAAGGTCGAAGCAGCAAAGCTTTACCAAACAGCACAAGACATTAACAAAATTACACAAGAAATAGATCCCAGAGACATTGCTGATAAAATTAGTGAATTGTTTGAATCTTAATCTTTTAAGTGTATAATATTATAATAATATTGGAATGAAGGTATGACAGAAGACGATAAAAATGGGATTTCCCACTTAATTGAAAAAGAATTAAACTCAGAAGATAAAATTTTGAAACCTGATTTTAGTCAGAAAACGGGACGTGAGTTGCTTGCGTTCTATTTGCAATCAAAGTTTAAACAAGTTCTTGCGTATGATAACAAAGCTGCCGAGCCGATTTTTGTTGAGGTTCGGTATGATTTTATTCAAAAGTTTTCGAGAAGGCTTATTCAAAATCCGGATAAACGTATAATGATTGGTATCACGGGTGAATCTGCATCCGGAAAATCAACAATTTGTCGTGAGATAGAAAAGGTAATACACGCATTCAATATGCCTGTGACAATACTAACTACAGATAATTATTTTAATGATATCTCAGAATTGATTAAGGAATACGGTACGTTTGATAACCTCAGAGATAACGGTTATGATGTAGATTCTCCAAACAGTTTTCAATTGGATGTCTTAAAAGAGGATTTAGACAAGATTTCTCACGGTGAAGATGTATACTCTCCGGAATATCTTTTGAACGGAACAGGAGTTTCAGTTCCGCATGCAAAACATGTTCCTTCCAATAAAATTGTTGTTGTAGAAGGCATGGCATCCATGTTTGGAGATAACAAAGATATTTTTGACATTAAAGTTTATGTAGAAACCGATTTAGAAATTCGCAAGAAACGTTTTATGACACGTGCATATACCGAGCGCAATCAGGATTTGGAAAATGCTAAAAAACACTGGGATTATATTCTCGGTGCGGGTGAAAAATACGTAAAACCGTTTAGAGCAGATGCGGATATCATAATCAACGGTGATACCAACTTGGCATATTTTTCTAAGATTTTAGAGTATGTTCACACTATTACCAACAACTTTGAAGGATAGATAGAACCTTCGTACGCAATAAACTAGGCTTTATTGGCTAAAAATTTTGCTAAACCTTCTCCCATAGAAAAACAAGAAGGTATTATTCTAAGCGCAGCTTGAGCTTCAAAATCGGCAGAAATGCACCTGCCTATGACAAATAGCCTGTCTTTGACTATCAATGATTCTATTGGCAGTTGATACTCTTTGTAAACTTTTTCCAGTGTTGAACAATTCTTCTTATCAGAATGAATATCTATAGGGTAATTGGAAATAACTACAGGATTTTCAAATGTCATTCCGCTTTTTAAATCTTCTTGCGTGTAGATATAACGCCCTTTAACTCGTCTTGAAACTCTTATTCCAAGCGAGTTTGCGATAGATGAAATGTATGCATTCTCAAATCCGATAAAGTATTTTTTACAAAAATGGGAGAGACGCAAAATGCTTGCTCTGCCTGAAATATATGGATTTTCTTCAATATTTAATAGCCTAGGACAGTTAAATGCAATAGAATCAGATGTTCCGGCTACTGAAAATAGTTGAAAATAGTTAGAATCGGCTTCTGTAATAATTCCATCCTCTATACCTTGCTTAAATAAAGGTTTTAAAGCCCAATTAACACCTTCATCCCAAGTATAAGCCGTTGATAAGTAGGTTTTACCGTTTATTGTGCAAGATGTTGTAACATCTCTGTTCTTGTCATAATCCATTATCCATTTAGCAAATTTTTCTACATTTATACCTGACATTATAAAACGTAAATTTATTGGCTGATTTTTATTTTCATTTTCCAAAAATTCACAATTTAATTTTTCACAAATTTTTGCATCACCGGTTGCGTCTACAATATACTTCGTTTCGATAGGTAATAATAACTCTTTTGGTAAAGAGATTATATTATTATTCTCTATCGTTACGATATATGATGATAATTTTTCTTCTATTTCTCTTATATTTGATTCAAAAATTATTTGTACACCAACCGACGTTAAGAGTTCATCCAATGCAATTTTTGTGAGTTCGGAATTTATCCATCCATTGTTACCGTCACAATAGGTAATTGCGCCGTTTAATTCGTATAATCTTTTATATAATGTGTCAAAAAAATGCGTATTGATTGCATTATCAGAGGTTTTCATTGCCGGAATGACCAGAGATGATGTTATTGAGCCACCCAAAAAACTGTTTTTCTCGATTAACAAAACTTTTAACCCTTGTTTTGCTGCCGTATAAGCGCACGCACAACCGGCAGTACCGCCACCAGCTATTAAAACATCGTACTTAATCATTTTTTGTACTCCTAATTTTTATATATTTAGAAGAGCTCATTCGCTCGCTATGCCTGAATTCGTACTCTCTAAGTTCCATAATCTCTTTATTTGAAAACGCTAAATTTGGATCATGATAAGGTATACCTGCTTTTGTATTGCAAAGTCCAATTTCATAATTAGTAAGCGGGTGTTCAATCTTCATTTTATCTTTCGATGCAATCGTTCCGATTACTCTGCTAGTTTTTTTGTCATAAATCTTGCCGACATAAAAATTGTTTTCTAATAATGTATTACGCACTTGTGCTGATGTTGAATACGTCATCAATAATCCGTTAGGTGATAGACGCTTATAAAGCTCTGCTATAAATTCAACTGACCAGAGTTGAGGAGCTTTTGTATATGTGAATGCGTCCAGGAATATGAGGTCGTATTCATTGTTTAATGTTAAAATGGTCTTTCTGGCATCTTTTACGTGGAAATTGACGTTAAAAAGGCTCTCAGCCGTCTTAAAATCCATCTTTTTGTATCGTTTCGATAAATGAACATAATATATATTATGTAAGAAGGCGGATAAAAACATCTTAGATGACTTATTATACCCCCAGAATTGATTAAATTTTGCATAATCTATCAGAGATTTGTCAAAAAATCTGCGATTCTTTCTTCCTCTTACTATTTTTTTTACTCTTTTATCAAAATAATTCTTACCATAATATTCTGACAATTGATTTATAAGAATATAATTTACATAAGGATTGATTTTATATTCCTTATCTATATGCATGTTTTTAAATTTTAAATCCAAAAGCTCTTTTATATCTTTTTTGTTCTTTGGAGAAAACAAAGACGCAATATTAACAAATAAATCTTTTAACTTGTAGTAACTTTCAAAACAATTAAAAATCTCCGGTACAAAATTCTCGTAAATTTCTTCAGGTGTTTTTACAGTCTTAAAAAACGGAGATAATTTTACAAGCTCCTCATTTATATCTAAACAATCAATCAAAAACGAATATTTTTTATCAATACCTATCGTATCGTTATATAGTGATAATATTTTGTTTCTTTCTTTTTTGTTATTTGTACGTATCGACACGATATTTATTAATTTTGAGAAAATATTTTTCTTTTTTATTTTTGCATTATTTATTAAAAAACTCATCAAAGCTTTTGTGTTGTATCCGATTCCGTAACATACATCCAAAACTTTTAAGTTTTCAATATCATCAATGTTTAAATTCGCAGGCAATACAAATTTTTCCCAAGCTTCAGTTAAAGCACCAAATTTTGAGTGATACACATCTTTGTCCGTATACGAATATAGCCCTATAGAGCCATCTTCAGTAAAATATGGTTCATAATCCCTCATAGTCTTAATTTTAGCAAGTTTTTGCAAAAAATACAATAGTTTTTCGTGGCAATCCAAGGTGAAATCGTATGGGATTAATCTGAAACTTCGGGCTTTAGCGTCGAGTCCTCTCCTTATAGGAGAGGACTCGATATCATTCGCCGAATATGCTTTCTGCAATAGCTTTCAATTTCTCAAAATCATACCCGCTTGTTATTCTTCCTTCAAATGTGTCATTTGACTTATCAATATCATACCAAGCCCTATCTTTTTCGTACATTATTTCATAGCCATCATAAGTCGTTCCATCACTACTATGATCTGGCGTTTTATCAAAACTTATTAAAATCTTGTCTATTTTGCCGTTGTTATCATAGTTTACTTGTATACAACGTCCATCCGGCAACTCTGCTTCTTTCCAAGCATCTCCTTTACTTATCTTTAACGAAGTTTTATTATTTGCAGCATCTATAAGAGTTTTGTTTGCATTATCAAATGTTTGTTGGATTTTTTTGCGATTAGTATTATGATAGTCTTTATCCTTTTTTGCTTGTACTATAGTGCCATTATCTGCTTTACGAACAGCGTCAGCCATTATGTGAATTATATTGTTTTGTTCTATATAAGACATTTTCATAAATTCACGCACGTATGGTTGTTTTTTATCACCAGGCCAATAAGATTCATACTTCTTTTTTAGCGATGCATATACCTTAATTGCTTGCTTCTGCGTATCGGCTCCGTATGAAACACCCCAAGTCGCCCATGCAACATTATCTTTGTTTACACCTTTAAGAATGCCTTTCTTTAAGGACGCTCTTAATTTCAATCCTTGATTTTTGTTTGCAATTATTGATTTCACTTCTTTCGTGATATACGCAACCGGCACAGTTACTTTTATATTCTGTTCAGCAGTTTTAGGTGTACCCTTTTTGTCTACTCCTTGTGTGCCATTTGCAGCAACAGCATCACTGCTACTTTCTTCGTTTGCTGCTTCTTCTGCACCTTCTGCTTGTGAAGTTTCTCCATCAAGATTGTTAATTTTTGTATTATAATCCTCAACAATTTCGGACTCACCTTTGTTTTGTGCTTTCATATTTTTTACAACATAAGTCGTAATTGATTTCATTGCATTTTCAATAGAAATTGAACCCTCTGCACTTATTTCTTTTCCACCTGTGCCTTGTACAAATTGATTCCATATAGAGCCTTTTATCTTTCCATCAGAATTTCCGTCTGCCGCATCAAGTTTCTTTGCCATTTGTCCGGCTGCAGTTGATTGTAATAATCTGTTGATATCTACCATATCCGACTCCTTCTTTGTTGTTTTATATTTTTACATCTTATATTTTGTATAACGGCATTTTTTTCAAAAACTTTAGAACAACAATGCGCTCACTACTACTACTACTACTACTACTACTACTACGTTTGCGCCAATTGTAACAATTTTTCAAAATGCTTAACAATTGAAAATACATAGAATTGTGAAAAATACACAAAAATTCTCTCAAATATTAAAAAAAAATAAACTTTATGCACTTATTTGATTTGATAACGTATAATTATTGTATATAATATTTTTAGGGGAGATTAATTATTATGAAAAATCCGTTCAAAGGTAATAACAACGAGACAAATGAAGAAATAGCAATAGAAGAATTGAATAATGAAGCAAATTCAGAAGCGACAAACGAATCTGAAGAACAGGCTGTTGACGAAAAGACTGAAAATACGGATTCACAAAAATCTGATGACGAAAAAGCTGATGCTCCAAATCCTTTGCAAGAAAAATATGATACGTTAAATAGCCAATACATTAGACTTGCTGCAGATTTTGATAACTATAGAAAACGTCAGGAACAGGAAAAAGAAGCGCTTTTGAAATATGGCGCAGAAAATACTATCAAAAAGATGATAACTGTTCTTGACAACTTTGAGCGTGGCTTGAAAGCTATTGAAACAGTTGAGGACTGCGAAAAAGTAAAAGAATGCTATAATTTGGCATACAAAGAATTTACAGAAGCGCTTAAAAAAGCAGGTTTAGAAGTTATCAGTGCAGAAGGCGAACAATTTGACCCGAATTTTCATGAAGCTGTAATGCAGACTCCAACCGATGATAAACCGGAGCACACAATTTTAGCAGAACTCCAAAAAGGGTATAAATTAGGCGATAAAGTATTAAGACCGACTCTTGTTAATGTTGCTGTCTCTCAGGGGTAAATTGGGGTAAATGGGGTAAATTGATATACAATACAAATAAAACTACAAACTTAAAAATGGGAATATAAAATAGCGATGAGTGATTATTATGAAATATTAGGCGTTCAAAAAAACGCTTCAAAAGACGAGATAAAAAGTGCATTCAGGAAAATGGCACGCAAGTGGCACCCTGACGTAAACAAAGCTCCGGAGGCCGAAGCAAAATTTAAAGAATTGGGACAAGCTTACGAAACATTGATGGATGACGATAAGCGTGCCACTTATGACCGATTTGGTGAGGATGGATTAAAAAATGCAGGCTTTAACACACAAGGACCGTTTGCAGGCGGTTTCGGAGACTTAGAAGAAGTATTCAATTCTTTCTTTGGTGGTGGCGGTTTCGGCTTTGGCGGCAGCAGACGTCAAGACCCTAATGCACCGCAAAGAGGTGATGACCTAAGGCTTGACATTGAACTTGAATTTGAAGAAGCGGTTTTCGGTCTAAACAAAGAAATAAAAATTGACCATTTAGAAACATGCCCGTCTTGCAATGGAACAGGAGCGAAAGAAGGCGCTAAACCGGAGGTTTGTAAAACTTGTGGTGGAACAGGCTCTGTTCAACAAACCACAAGAACGGTATTAGGTCATTTCACTCAAATAGTAACTTGTCCGCATTGCCACGGCAAAGGAACCGTTATATCCAACCCTTGTCCTGATTGTCACGGAGAAGGCAGAAGGACCGCAGAAAAGAAAATTGATTTGAAAATTCCTGCCGGTGTAGATAATGGTTCCAGAATGAGATTGGCTCACGAAGGTGATGCAGGTATCAACGGCGGTATAGCAGGTGATTTGTATGTTGTAATTCACGTAAAACCTTCAATGTATTACAAACGCGAAGGCATGAATGTCTTTACGAAACTTGATATTTCTTCGGCGCAAGCAGTTTTGGGTGATACAGTTACCGTTAAAACTCTGGATGGTGATAGAGAAGTAACAATTCCGGCTGGAATACAGCACGGCGAAACCGTTAAAATCAGAAATGCAGGTGTGCCTAATTTGTCAAAGCCTGCTATGCGTGGTGACCACGTTCTTGTCATCAGTGTTAAAATACCTGCTCACATATCGAATGACGAAAGAGTTTTGTATGAAAAATTGTACGAAATACAAGCGGGACGAAAGGCAAAAGGTTCAGTTAAGGAACGCTTAAAAGGTGTTTTTAAATAATTGAAATTATGCTAAAATAAAATTGTAAACAATTATTGGAGAGATAATGCGGAAGTTTTTAATTCTATTTACTATTATGGTAATGAGTTGCGCAAATGCGTTTGCAGCAAAAATCCCGTCTGAAGTGAAAGACTATATTCAGGATAAAATTCCGCAAGCGGATATAAGGTTTGACGGAGTTATCATATTTCCTGACAATACTTTGTATTTGCCGCTTTATCCGTCATTATTTTCTGACATAAAAACTTTGAAAATCAAAGAAACTTATCCTGCAAATAAGGATTTAAAGCAAGAACCTGACATCGTTATCTTTAACAATGATTTTGTTTTATTGAAAGTTCTAACGAATGGAGAAGGACAAAAGACCGTTGCTCACGTTGTAAATCCACCATTACAAGTGAGAACAGGGCTTCTTCCGCAAGATATGCTTGTTCCAAGCGGGCTGATAATTCCTGAAAACATAAAAGGAATCATCGGCAACTTAAAGATTGATACAAAGCGTGAAGATATTATTCGTGTTGAGAACAAAGACTCTTACGAAGATTTCTTGATGGAAACAGAACCGGAAATTGCTCAAAGTTTGATATCACAATTAAAAAACAAGGTTTTATTTGTAACGACAAACTATTCAAAAAATATTCAAGTTGTGCAACCGGCAAAGGCTGTTCCCAGTTATTCTCTCGCACAAAAATCAATTCCAATCGATATTAAAGCTGTACAAGACGGAAAATTCTTGCTTGTAACAACCTATGACCGTCCATTTTTGGATGTAATCTCTGTTGCAGATTCAAGATTTATCAAGCAAATAAATCTTCCTTCTAATCCGGAAGAAATCCTTTTGGACGAAGAGCATAACAAAGCTTATGTTGCATCTCCGTCAGCTTCTACAATTTTTGTAATCGATTTGGATACCATGACTTTGGTTCAAAAAATTAAAGTGAACGGTTATTGCGAAAAACTCTTGTTGAAACAAGACAAGCTTTTTTATGTAGACAAATTAAAAAATGAAATTTGGGCAATCGAACTTAAAAACGCTTATGAGTTAAAAGATATAAGTATTTTCCCGAATATATCAGCATTGGCATTTTCCAACAATAAAGTTTATATTACAAGCCGAACCAAGAGTCGCATTGCCATTGTTGACTATTCAACGCTTGGATTGGTAAACGAATTCACAACGGTAAGTAAACCTATTTCTATGTATCAGTACAACGAATACATCTATGTATTAGGCGGTCAAAACAACGAGATTCAAAAAATAAATACAAACAATGATGAAGTTCAAGGCATAATTTCACTTGGTACAGATGGTTTTTCTGTCGGAATTTCCAATATAAATAACACATCACTAGCTGTTGTAACCGACTTGAAAAACAATCAGTATACAATTTTTGATTTGGCAAAAGGCAAATTGCTAAAAACATACAAATTAAATGTGCCAATAAAGTCTGTCATAATTACAAACAAGGTCAATTTATTTGACTAACAGAGGAGGATATTTTGGATTTTTTAACAGATGAAATCACTGCAAATACACTGTCGGAACTGGAAAAGACGCAGAAAGAATTTTGGAATGTTCCGCGTGTTACAGGAGTTTTGCTTAATACATTTGTTAAAATGATAAATGCCCAAAATGTACTCGAAATAGGAACTTCTAACGGATATTCCGGTTTATGGCTTGCTAAAGCATTAAAAGAAACCGGCGGAAGATTGACCACGATTGAATATTACGACAAACGACAGAGTGTTGCTCTGGAAAACTTTAGAAAATGCGGAGTTATTGATGTCGTAAGACCATTACAAGGTTCAGCATGTGATGTTATAGAAGCGTTAGATGAAACAGAAGTGTTTGATTTTGTTTTTATTGATGCAAATAAGCGCGAGTATGTAAAGTATTTTGAACTTGTAAAACCGCATTTAACTCAAAAAGCAATGATTGTTGCGGATAATATAACCTCACACGCGGAAAAAGTCCAAACTTTTATTGACGCGATTGATGCGGATGACGAATTTCAATACGCAATTGTTGAAGTTCCGGGAGGAATTTTGACAGCATATCGCAACCGAACTTTTTAAATCAAGACTTTGACTTTAGTAATCTTCTCTGCCTTTGGATTTTAAATATTCCCTAATTTGGTTAAGCGAGAATTGAATAATTCTTGTAATTCTCGATGGAGAAAGTCCGATTGTGGTTGCAATATCTTTCGCTTGCATATTTCTATAAAAACGATATTCCACAACGGTACGCTCTTTTTGTGGTAATCTTGCGATGGCTTGTTTAATAAGTTTACTCATCTCGACAATTTCTGCTTTTTCGTCAGGCATGGCAGAAGTATCTTTTATGAAATCAAACGGAGAAGCATTATCCGTTGCAGCCGCAGCCAATCCGTCTATGGATAAAATAGTTTCATACACAGCTTCTCTGACTTTGTTAGGAGAAATACTGAACCCCATATCTTCAGAGTTATCCTCTGCCGTAACCACGTCTGAAATATAACTATCTTCGTCATTCTCGTCTTTTTTATGTTTTAGCGTATACCATTTATAGCGATGTCGTAACTCATTTCTAATCGCCCATTTTACCGCTGTACCGATATAAGCATCATTATATCTGGCAAGCTGCTCCTCTGATTTCCCCTTAATCAAAGTTTGCACCGCAATAATACCTATACTAACCAATTCTTCATACTCAATCATATGGTTAGGTATACGTCTATGCTCTACTCTCGCTATTTTCTGTACAACACCAATGTACTGTTTGATTAAAGTTTTGTTATCCATCTTTTCTTATTAAACTAACCTTTTCTTATCATACCTTGATTTTAAGTTTTTTTCAAGAAGTAAATTATTATTACGAATTTTGGTTTTGATTATTGCCTTTGAGGTTGTATACAAAAAGTAATATTTCTGCAACCGCTTTGTATAATTCAGGAGGTATTTGCTGATTTAGATCTACCATTCTGAACAAAGCACGTGCGACAGGAGCATTGTCTATCACAGGTACATTGTGTTGAATTGCGATATCAATAATTTTCTTTGCAATTAACTCAGTACCTTTTGCAGTAAGGGTCGGCGATTGCATCGTTTCAGCATCATATTTCATCGCGCATGCAACGTGGGTCGGGTTTCTGACTACAAAATCAGCCTCCGGAACAGAGTCCATTGCACCTTGTTGTAACATTTGCATACGTCTTTGTCTTAATGCAGCTTTTACGTGTGGGTCTCCTTCTGAGTTTTTGTATTCATCTTTGATTTCTTTGAATGACATTTTTTGATCTTTTAAAAATTTCCATTTCGTAACACCATAGTCTGCCGCAGCGATTATAAGGAAAGCTATACAAGCTTTGTAAATAAACTCTACTATCAATTTTCCAAATTCAATCATAATCGCAAAATTGTTGTCAATGGCTGCAAGCATTAGGATGTTTTCTAAATGTTCTTTGTACACTGACCAACCAACCAAGCCAAGAATTGTAACCTTAACGATATTTTTAAATAATTCAAAAAGAGTTTTTACTTGAAACAAATTCTTAAAATATTTTGTAGGGTTTAGTTTGTCCAATTTCGGTACCAAGGGAGCGGTTGCAACCAGAGGACCAACTTGAATAAAATCGCCAAGAATAGCTATAAAGGCGGCAACAAAAAGAATTGAACCAATAATAGCAACCGTCGGTATAATCGCAACCGTCAGCAAATATGTAATTCCGACGGTTTCGACGTGTTGGTTAGGGATTTGCTCATAAAGTGTTTTGAAAAGTCCAACAATAAGACGCCACATAACAGGAGCAAGCATGTTAATAAATGTAAACATTACAAGAAGCGACAATGCCGTCGAAACATCTTTTGATTTTACTACCTGCCCTTCTTTTCGCGCTCTTTCCAATTTTTGGGGCGTGGCATCAAACTGTTTATCTTCATCACCCATTCTTTACTGCCTCGGTTGGATTTTCTTATAATACTATTTTACCATAAACCTCATTTGTTGTATAATTTACGTATGAACATTTATTTTTTATATTCGATAATATTTTTTGCAGGGGTGCTCTTTGGCATTGTTTTAATGAGCTTAAAGCTAAGAGTCAAGAATAACGCAATAAATTCATACAAACGAGAATTGGAAAAAGAGTCAATTTCATCTGATAAAAATTCTTCCAGAGTAAAAGTTTTAGAATCCAAAATAGAAGTTTTGGAAAAAGCTCTGGAAAACGCGCTTAAGAATAAATAGACCAAGTTTATAAGCGGAACGATAGTTTATGCCTTGATTTGTAACAAATTGTTAATAACTACAAGTAAGTTGTTTACTATATTGTGAAAATTTAGTATAGTAGTTTGTAATGTTCTACTAGGGATAAAGAAGGTGTACATGATTCAACCAATTAGTACAATCAGTGTGTGTGGTGCGTATAAAAGAAACCTTAATTTTAAGAATTCTCAAGAAACAACTACAGAGTTGCAACCGACCGAACTTGCAGAGAAACGTGACCGTGCAATAATTGATTACATTGAAACAACAAATAAGACTCAAAAGCAAAACCAACTTTTGACACTAATTAGTTTGGGGCTTTTGCCTTTATGCTTTATTCCGTTGTTTATGCTGCAAAAAAAAGGAGCAAAAAATAAAAACAAAGTCGATATTTCTAAAACCTTCCAATCATTAAAAGATGATAAAACTATTCCGACTTTAGACTCGTGTAAAAGTATAAACGATAAATTGAGAAACTTTTTGCAAACGCAGATAGATTTTGCAAACGCAACTCCTGCTGATATATCTGCCACAGGCGCTAAAGACCCTGCAAATAGACTTATTCTGTACGGAGCACCTGGGTCAGGAAAAACTTTTTTTGCTAAAATTTATGCAAAAACTTTAGACGCAGACTATAAAGAAGTCCTTTATTCGGATTTTAATTCACAATGGGTAGGCGAAGGAATAAATAATTTAAAAGAAATATTTGAAAATGCTATAAAAGATGCCAAAAAAGAGCCGAATAAAAAATTTGTACTTGCTTTTAATGAAATAGATACAATGATACAACCGGCAGAAATCATGCAACGTAATTATGCTGCTGGCGGAGGAGGACACAACCTGAGCAAATTGGAAGAACGCTCGACATTTTTAAACTACATTGATAGAATAAGTGACGAAACTCCTAACATAACAATCATAGGTACAACCAACATTTCTCCCAAAAATAAAGGATTAGACGGAGCAGCGTTGAGTCGCTTCAAGAATGTAATGGAAGTTCCTTATCCTGATAAGAAATGTTTATTGGAAGCTCTAAAATCACAAATATTGGAGTTCAAAGATGGTCAACAATTTATTGATGCCAACAATGATAAGTTAGAAAAATTGGCAAAATCAATGGCGGATAAAAAATCTTCTTTCAGAGATTTGAATAATATTTTTGACACATCAAAGAATTTCTACTTAAATGACTATGTAAAAAATAAAAATGCAAAATATAAATTTGAGTATTTGGAAAAAGCTCAAAAATCAATAAATTTAACAGATGGTGAAATTGCAGGAGTCGCAAATGAAAGTAAACACAATTAATCAATCGATATATAGAAATGCTAATATACACAAGGTTTCTGATATAAATAGTCAATACAATAACAGAAATTGTCAAAACATCTCAAATGATAATTGCAGTACAAAAACTTCTTTTCAAGGCTTGAAAGGCAAGTTCAAAGGTGGTACGTATGGTGCAGCATCTGCACTGCTGTTAGCAGTTCTGTTAGGACAAATCGGTTTTGCATTGTTCCCTTTCTTAACGGTTGGCGGCGCACTTGTTGGTCACAAATTAGAAGAAGAAAAATTGGGACACATTGAATAAAATGTTTTAGCGTAGTCCTTGAATCTCCTGTAAATTTATTGTAAAATAATCTTAATAATTGAAGGAGAGATTTATGACAGACATGAAAAAAATATTGAGTTATGTTCCGACTGTAATTGAGTCGTCATCAAGAGGAGAGAAATCTTTTGATATTTTTTCAAGACTTTTGAGAGAAAGAATTATTTTTTTAGGTACTGAAATAGATGACGATGTCGCTAATTCGGTTGTGGCGCAGCTTTTGTTACTGGATAGCGAAAATCCGGAAAAAGATATTATGCTTTACATAAATTCTCCGGGCGGTGTAATTACTGCAGGCATGGCAATTTATGATACAATGAACTTGATTAAAGCTGATGTTCAGACAATTTGTTTAGGTGAAGCAGCTTCTATGGGTGCGTTTTTACTTTCAGCAGGTGCGAAAGGCAAAAGAATGGCTCTTCCAAGTGCGAGAATTATGATTCACCAACCTTTAGGCGGAGCTAAAGGTCAAGCAACAGATATAGAACTGGAAGCTAAAGAAATTTTAAGAATGAAAGACATGTTGATTGGAATTATGGCTGAAAATTCAGGTCAACCGTTTGAAAAAGTTAAAGAAGATTGTGAAAGAGATCACTATCTTTCTGCTGCAGAAGCTTGTGAATACGGCTTGATTGATAAAGTTGTAACTTCTACTGCAGTGTAGATTTGGTAAAAAAAAAGAAGAGCGGCTTTTGTTTAACAAAAGCCGCTCTTCTTTTTTTTTATTTAAAGCCTTTTTCAGATCTTCAATTGTCTTACATTCGACACCATTAATTTTAATATCAGGATTAAAAACGTATGTTACGAAATGACCATCGCTAATTTCTGTCGGAGTGAAGTATTTGTTAATTTCCTCATCAGAAAGATTGTATACTAATTTCAACAAATCTCTGCTTCCGTATTGATTTTCATCAGGTGCTTTGTCTGCTTTGTTATTTACACCAACTGTTGTTACTTCTCCGGTATCCATATTTACGCTTTGCTGAAATTCGTTTCTATTATTTAAGATAGCACTGCTTACGCCATTCAATGTAAAGCGAATAACACATTTTCCTGAGTCACTTCTTTCATAACGAACATCGGTTGCACCTGCTTTTTCAAGCTCAGCCTTCAATTCGCTAAATTCTAATTCACCATTCATGTATCTTTCTGCCAAATCATTGATGGAATTATTTGCTTTATTTTCTTTTATCGCTTTTACTGCATCATCTATGGTTTTACACTCGACACCATTAATTGTATATTCTATAATAATCTGAGACAACTTTACCTTCAGAGTTTTCAACTTGAATATGGTCGAAATACTCAGCAATTTCTTCTTCACTAAGTCCTTTTTCTTTCAATTGGTTAAGATCAAAGCTTGTCATTGCAAGCTTATCGATTTTGTTTTTTTGCATTGTAAAGCTTGATTTTATATCGGCTTGCTTATACAAAGACATCATTGCATCCAATCCTGTATAACCATCACCAGATGGTTCAACTACTACAGGTGGTTTTGCTTCTTCCATCGAAATAGCCTCTTCTAGATCATCCGGAACACCTCCTTTTATCTCTCTTACGTGCATTTGAAGTGTGTCTTGCGAATTCCATCTAAATCCTGTTAAAGAAAAACTCATGTTCTATACTCCTTTTTTATGTGTGACATTTTATATAACGGCATTTTTTCAAAAAACTTTAGGGCATAAAAGCTAAAAGAGGAGTTTACTACTACTACGTTTTTACCAATTGTAACATTTTTGAGAAATGCTTTACAATCGAAAATACGTTAAAATAATATCAATATTTATTTAACTTAGCTCTTCATACAATAACTGCATAGTATAGTTGCTTTTTATTTGCGTTCATACTAGAATGTTGCTAATGTGTAACCGGGTCGGAATTAAAAACCTTACCGGTAAGTATAAATTAAGGAGAAAAAGATGACATCAAAAAATTTCTTATTTACTTCCGAATCAGTAACGGAAGGACACCCCGACAAAGTTTGCGATCAGATTTCTGATGCGATTTTGGATGAATTTTTAACAAAAGATCCACAATCTCGTGTTGCAGCTGAAACTACTGCAACCACAGGTATGGTTCTTGTTTGCGGAGAAATAACATCAAATTGTTATGTTGATATTCCACAAGTAGTTAGAAATACAGTTAGAAATATCGGTTATGAAGGTCAAGCAGGTGGCGGATTTGACTGCGATACTTGTGCCGTATTAACCAGTATTGACGAACAATCTGTAGATATTGCAGGTGGTGTAAACAAAGCGTTTGAAACAAGAAGCGAAAATGCGGATACTTCTTCTAGCGAAACTTCAAACATTGGTGCTGGAGACCAAGGTATTATGTTCGGTTTTGCGTGTAATGAAACTCCTGAACTTATGCCGCTTCCTATCAGCTTAGCGCACAAACTTTCTTACAGATTGACACAAGTAAGAAAAGAAGGACTTTTGAACTACCTCAGACCGGACGGAAAATCTCAGGTAACAGTTGAATACAAAGACGGTAAACCTTCAAGAATACACACTGTACTTTTATCAACTCAGCACGCTGCTGAAATTAACGGTGAATCTGATAATTCAAAAGTTCAATCAATAATCAATTCAGATTTGAAAAAATTAGTTATTGATTATGTATTTGAAACAGAAGCAATCAAACCTGATTCAGAGACAAAAATTCTTATAAACCCATCAGGACGTTTTGTAGTAGGCGGACCTCAAGGTGACTCAGGTTTAACCGGACGTAAAATTATCGTTGACACTTACGGTGGTTATTCTCGTCACGGTGGCGGAGCTTTCTCAGGAAAAGATCCGACAAAGGTTGACAGATCCGCTGCTTACGCTGCAAGATATGTTGCAAAAAATATTGTCGCAGCAGGACTTGCTGACAAATGCGAAATTGAACTTGCTTATGCAATCGGTGTTGCAGAACCTGTATCAATTTTTGTTGATACATTCGGAACAGGCAAGATTTCGGATGACGAAATTTCTGAAATCGTACGCAAAAACTTCGATTTGAGACCTGCAGCGATAATTTCAAACTTTGATTTGAGAAACTTACCTGCTAAAAATGGCGGTAAATTCTATCAAAGACTTGCTGCTTACGGTCACGTCGGCAGAACTGATTTAGTAGTGCCTTGGGAAAACTTAGATAAAGTTGAAACTTTGAAAAAGTCTTTATCGTTAACAATGTGCTAAAATTTAATTTAACAAAAGGCGGCGAGGTTTCACCTCGCCGCCTTTTGTTTTTTTTATTCATTATATCTACAAATCATTATCCTTGCCCATTGCATACCTGAACCCAAATGTCAAAGCTACACCGTTTCTACCACCATTACGCACCATTGCTTGAGCATATCCGGTAAACTGTTTTCCCCAGTTTCGTTGAATACCTAACCCATATTCTATATACGGATCAACACTCATTTTTGGCAATATTACATCATCAGCACGAACTTTGGATGAGTTAAGAATATTCCAAACAAAACCAACATTTGCGTATGGTTGCCAACCATTTTTTAAATTGCTGACAAACTTTAATTGTGGATTGATTTGCAATGTATGTAGAGGGTCACTGTCAATTTTTACACCAGAAGCACTTGTATAATCAAATGTATTTACAAAACTGTAATTCATAAACAATATCGGCTGCAAAATATATTTTCCATCTTTAAATTCAAAGTTGTATCCGCTTTTCGCACCAATACCTCCGATAAGAGATGTAAAGTCTTCGTTACCGTACATTGTGCTGCTTGTTCCTACGTTTGCACCTGCTGTAGCTGTTAATGCACTAAAGAAATTTCCTTTGTAGAATGTTTCCGTTAAGCCGAGCATCCCGCCATTTAAACTTGTATCTACACCTCCGTAGCTTAATTGAGAACCATTATATCCTGCATAAAGAGATTGAACATTGTACCAACCGCGTTTCATTTCTTTAAATTTACTGTCGACACCAATAAGTGTGCCATAAGTAACAGCATCAACATCCGGCCCATTATTTACATTGATTTTTTCAAAACTTGTAAACGGTTTTATCCAAAAACCTTTGTTTATCATTTCAAAATCACTGTTGTATCTCGGCGTACCTTCAGAAAGAGCATACTTATTATTGTTTATCATAGAAATTCTTTGATGAAAAGGAAGTTGTGAAAATAAATCCATGTGTTGGAACGCAAATCTTACTGTTTCATTTACAACAGCTTGGTTACCTGCCTGGTTTGCAACAGGAGTTGATAAAACCGATGGGTTGAAATTGTCAGAAGGATTGGAACTGTTCAAGCCACCTCTTTCAAATACAAAGTAACCTCCGTCATCTTTGTTTTCGTATCCGACATTGTACTTGTAAATCGGTGTATATGCTGTTTGGTACTTATCAGGCAGTTGCCCTGTTCCATTAATAACATTATCTTTTAAACCGACTTCTGCAAAAAGTATTTCCGTTGTATCACGACCGACAGGAGCGTCAGATAAAAGGTTCATGCCGGTAACGGTCAAATTACCATTGTGACGACCATACTCGTTTGCAGTAAATCTATCCATTTTTTGATTTGCAAGGTCAACATCGACTGCCATTTTTGTGTTGTTACCAAGAGTAAAACTGTTCAATGCGTAATTATTTATGGAGTTATTAATTGTATTGATGGTCGTATTTTCAGTCGTCAAACTTGCGTTATACATATTGTTTTGCATGTAAAAAGTCGTATTATCAATATTGTCACCGGAGATAACTACACCGTATTGTCCATCATCCAAAGAGCGAATATTATCCGCCATGACAAATTTACCGCCATTTTCCATTTTGAATTTTACAGTAGGATTTTCTCCGACAACAACAATCGCATTGTCATCTTTCACTCCATTCGTTTCTGTGTAATTTCCTTTGAAAACGGAAATATAGCCGTCTTTTGCAACAACATCAACATCATTCGTTGCGGCAATTGCACCTCCAGCAGCCTGTGCACCTTCTCCTACCGCTGTTGCATAGTTATTATAAAAAGAAGAATTTACTATTTTTAAATTAGTCCCTACACTAACAATTGCACCACCAACTGCGTATCTACCTTGAGCATAGTTACCTATAAAATTGCCTGTTACATCGCCAATAATTGCATATCTTGCTATAGACGTTCTTGCATTAATGTCAATGTCACCATAGTTAAATATGGCACCACCAGCGGCAACTTCTGTACCATAAGCATAATTGCCAATAAAGTCACCAGTTATATTACCAATTTCTGCATCACTATTATATATAGCTCCGCCGCACCCCTCTTGAGAACCATAAGCATAGTTACCTATAAAATCGCCCGACACATTACCAATATCAGAAAATTCATTATATATAGCTCCACCGAATGCTCCTTGTGCACCATAAGTATAATTTCCTATAAAATCACCGGATATATCACCAATTTCTGCATCATAATAATTGCATATAGCTCCACCAGCCACATTCTCACCACGGACATAGTTACCAATAAAATCACCAGTTATATCACCTACTCTACCTTCGTTATATATAGCACCACCGGCAGGTCTACCAATTCCATTTTCGGCAATCACGGAATTACCAACAAAATTGCCGGTTATATTGCCTATTGTACCGTCATTATCAATTGCTCCGCCCAACGCTTCATCTGCTCCATAAGCATAATTGCCAATGAAATCACCTGTTATATCGCCAATTGTTCCTAATGCGTTAACAACAGCGCCGCCATAAGCTTCTATGTTACTATTTACACTATTTCCAATAAAATTTCCGGTAATATCGCCGATTACACCATAATAGTTATAAATTGCACCGCCTTCTCCATAATCTTCCGTTCCTTGTACAGAGTTCTGAATAAAATTTCCTGCAATATTGCCAAGATTTCCAAAATTCGCAATTGCTCCGCCGTAAGCATCATTGCTGCTTACGGAATTTTTGATAAAATCCGCATTAATATTACCAAGCGTAGCTTGTTCAAAGGATGAATAGTTATAAATTGCACCACCGGAACGGCTTGAATTATTATAAAATGTGCCTATAACAGACGTATCAGGTCTGTTTGTAGCATTGTACATACGTCCACGTAAATTTGTAGTGTCATATTTTATAGTTATCGCTGTCGGCTCTGAACCATTATTCCCCAATATGTATACACCATCCGGAGCTTTATTCCACTTCAGATTTACAGTATTATTTCCTTCTCCGTATGATGTTTTTTTTAAATCTAATCTGTAATATACAGACTCCAAAGTTTTTGTAGTTTCATTCCATTCAAACTTTGTAATAGTATTTTCCCCTTTTGCCACAACTTTTGTCAATGTATACGAACTTTTTGGATTCGTTTCCGTAGACTCAGGAACAGTTGTAAGTCCATTTTCTGCCTGAACAATTTGTGTTAATGATAAAACAAAAGCATAGGTTAAAATAGAGAGTCGTAGAATGTTACGCCATATTATTATTTTTCTGATATACTCGCCTTTTACATAAATTTTGTTAATATCATCTTCCATGAGCAACAAACCTCGCTTTTTTAATCAACCTCGTTATATATTCTAAATTCCACATTTTTATTATTTATAACGCATAACGCTTTAATTTTTTACAAATTGTTACAATAATAATGACAATTTGACTCGATTAAGTTATGATAATTTCAAAGGAGATTGGGTTAGTGGTTAATAAGAAAATTGAAACGGTAAATCCGATACAAAGTACATTATCAAGAGATGACGATGCTTTTACGGCGCTTTCAACGTCTGCATTATTGGCAAAAAGTTCTGTTCCGTATTCTCACAGAAGAGTGGCTGATAATTATGTAATTATAAAAAAAGTATACAGATTTCAGGCAGTACAAAGCAGAATTAATAATGCAGAACTGCAACTCCTAAAAAAATATGATTTTAACACGCTTGAATTTTCAACCATTAAGCAAATTAATGAGGAATTGTCTTATCTTAAAAAGTGGTCAACTTCTAACAACGAGTTGTTAAGAAAAGATGCCGATAATTTACTCCAAATTAGATGCAAAGAACTTAAATACATCGTAGCGAGCAGATATTCAACCGTAACAAACGAAATTTACAACGGTTACAAAGCATTGGAAAAATATTTTGAAGAAATTTCCAAATTCTACTCTCCTATATGTTAAGTTTTTTTAATATTTGAGCAATTTTATTTCTTGATGTGTTTTATCACATCAGGAAGGTTGAAGTGATGAATATTTCCCCGATTAACCAAGTGAATATCTCGCAGAATCCACAATTTGAACATCTGCAAACTAAAAGAAGCGGTTATTCAACAAAAGATAAAGCAATAGTAGCAACTACAACCGCATTGGGTGTTGCAGTGTCATGTGCTTTGTTAGCAAAAAATGCGGGATACTCGCTTAAACCATCCAAGATGTTTAAAAATCTTAAGTCATATCTGGCAAATGTTAAATATGAGGACAAGGAAATTTGCACAATAGGTGCGGGAACTTGCCTAGGCGGTTTAGCTGGCGGTTATATTATTGATAAAAAACCGGAGAACAGAAGGGCAAAAAATAGGGAAGCTGTTATGCAGATAGGCAATATTTCGATACCGATTATAACAGTAGTTCAATTTAAAAAATTGGGTGCTAAATTCGCAAAAAAAGTAAAAGGCGCAGCTGCAGAAGGAACAAAATTTGGAAAAACGGCTGAAGGTCTGGCTGCGGTTGCCGGAATATTTGTAGGTGTATATTTAGCCAACTTCTTGATGAACAAGGTTTCAAACTTTATATTCCAAAATAAAAATAATGAACGAAATGTTAAAGCTACTGATTTTTCTGCGCATTTAGACGATATGCTTGTTGCTGCTAACTGCATATCTGAAAATAAATATATACACAAAATCGCTCGTATAATACCTGCTGTATTGATAATTCCCGGATATGAAGTCGGTACAAAAACAAATCATCAATAAGAAAAGGCGGCTAAGTGACAGCCGCCTTTTTAACTTTATACTAAACCCAATGCCTTTTTATACCAAGAAAAAGATTCTATTTCATATCCATTGAAAGTCGTTTTCACTTGTTGTTTCTTTAAATAACTTTCAAATTCATCGTTAAATGCAGATTTAACTGTTTTGGATTCTTCCGAGACTAATTTCATCTTCCTTTCCTCCTATATTATAAGTAACACACAATATATATTAAATTTATCAGTTAATTTCTACACCACTTTTATGTGATTATTCTAGCATAAATATTGCTTTTGCGCAATTGTTATATTAAGAAAAATGTGCATTTGGGGTAAAAATTATTCTTTAGAATTAGTGGTATATAATTACATGGAATACTTGGCAGTAGCACATATTTACATTTACTTCTTTTTTACGTATCATAAGTAAGTAATAGGGTAGTTTAGGAGTATTATTTATGTACAATGTTGCAATAATTGGTGCCGGACCGGCGGGGATTTTTTCTGCGCTTGAAATTGTAAAACTTCGTCCGGAGTGGAAAGTTGTTTTAATTGAAAAAGGGCAAAAAATCGAAAAACGAAAATGCCCTATCCGTGAAGGCTCACCAAAATGTGTTAATTGTAAACGTTGCGGACTTCTATGTGGTTGGGGCGGTGCCGGAGCATTTTCTGACGGGAAATTGACTTTAACACCGGATGTCGGCGGTCACCTTGTTGATTACATGTCCAGAGAAAAGGTTGAGGATTTAATCAAGTATGCCGATAATATGTATCTTGAACATGGCGCTACAGATGAGGTATTCGGAACAAACATGGATGTGTTTAGAGAAATTGAAAGAGAAGCCGCTCTAGCGGAATTAAAACTTGTTCACTCACCTGTTCGCCATTTAGGTACTGAAAGAAGCTTGGATGTATTGAAGCACATGCAAGATTATCTTGATGAAAGAATCACAATATTAAATAATGTTTCAGCACAAAGCTTAATTGTAGAATGCGAACAAGTAAAAGGCATTGTTCTTGATAACGGTGATATCATTAAAGCAGAATACACAATTATTGCACCGGGGAGAGAAGGTGCTGATTGGCTTACACAAGAATTTGCAAAAAATAAAATCGGCATGGTTAATAACGCTGTCGATGTCGGAGTCCGTGTTGAACTTCCTGCACCTGTTTTTGCACCTCTTACCGATAAATTGTATGAATCAAAGCTTGTTTACTATTCTCCGACATTTGGTGATGAAGTTAGAACATTCTGTATGAATCCAAACGGAGAGGTTGTTCAAGAAAATTATAATGGTATTTCAACTGTAAATGGTCATAGCTATGCAAATATTAAAACAAAGAATACAAACTTTGCATTATTAGTAAGTAAAAAGTTTACAGAACCGTTCAAGGAACCAATAGCATACGGTCAACACATAGCAAGTTTAGCGAATATGTTGGCAGGTGGTATCTTGGTTCAAAGATTTGGTGACTTGTTAGAAGGCAGACGTTCCACACCCGAGAGGATTAATTCAAGTATAATTACTCCAACGTTAACGTGCGCTACTCCTGGGGATTTGAGTTTGGTTATACCATACAGACAAATGAAGAGTATTATAGAAATGTTATTTGCGCTTGATAAAATAGCTCCGGGAACGGCATCTCGATACACTTTGCTTTATGGTATAGAAGTGAAGTTCTACTCAGCAAGAGTTAAATTAACAAACGAGCTTGAAACCGAAGGGGTTAAAAACCTGTTTACAATTGGTGATGGAGCTGGTGTAACAAGAGGTTTAATACAAGCTTCCGCATCGGGGGTTTATGTTGCTCAGACTATCTGCGCAAGAGGATAGAATTTTATTGGTTTTGATATAAAAATAGACGGAGGTTTTTGAACCTCCGTCCGTTTTTTATCTATACCATTGCTTTTCCCATAGATTTTATTATAAACCTTCTAATGTACAAACTCCTTTCTTTACTTTATTTTTAGAAAATGTAACATAATGTGCATTATGTTACATTTTTTGTAAAAAATATTGAAATTTATTTTAGCGCATTTTTTAAACGTAAGAGTTTTTCTTTAGTAGCACCTAAACCACAAAGTAGCATGGTTGATTTTTCGTTGGTACGCTCGTCTTCTATTCCGAATTTATTGAATAAAATTTCGGACAATTCAAATCCGCTCAAGCCTTGTTTTTTGATAAGTATTTTTGTGATATCGTCGCCACCAAAAGCAACATTTTGACAAGAATTTCTAAGTTCTTTAATATTATTAACCAATTCTTCAATTTTTTTGCGCCCTTTTGCGGAATTGAGATAATTAATATTAGCTTCAATTGTTGCTAACATTGGATAAGATGGTGATGTTGTTGTAATCATTTTTAGTGCAGATTTGATGTCTAAATCACAATTACAATGTAACAGGGCTGTTGGGTTTATTCCTCCGGCGGTTTTGTGTAATGATTGAATTGTGAAATCTGCATATTGAATTGCGCTTTGTGGTAAATCGTCCGAAAACGGATAAAGCGCTCCGTGAGCTTCATCAACTATTAAATAAACTCCGTATTTTTTGCAAATTTCGCTGATTTTAGATATGTCAGACACAATTCCTTCATAGCTTGGCGAAGTCACTACAATTGCTTTGGGCGAGTGTTTTTTGATAAGCTCTTCTGTGTTTTCTAATGCAGTATAAACTCCCCATTCTTCGTCATAAGAAAGTTGATACTCAATAATCTCTGCGCCGGCTAATTTAGCACCGTTTTTGTGACAAGAATGAGCGTTTTTCCAAATAAGAACCTTGTCACCTGTCTTACAGCAAGCCAATATTGCAGCATGAATTCCGCTTGTCGAACCGTTTGTAAGAAAGTGAGTTGATTTTGTACCGTAAATCTCAGCAGCTCTAATCTCAGCTTTTTCCAGAGCTTCTTCCGGATTAAGTGCGTCAATTTCTGAAATATCGTGTCTGTACCACTGATAAAACTTGTGGAATATACAAAGTTTTCCGTTATGACTCGGAGTTGTGAAAAGCGTTGTTCTATTTTTTTTTCTAAAAAGTGAAATTAAACTCATAAACTAATTTTAGCAAAAACAAAAAAATATATTAAGTGTATTCGTTACATTTTAAAAATAACCCTAAAGTATTACTATTTCTACATTAAAGACTCTTGAGAAGATATTAAGTGTATGTTATAATAATAGTAGAGATAATAATTTATTATTTCCAGAGTGTTAATTAACCCCACACCACTCTTAAATAAAAAAGGTATCTGTTACTTAAAACAAAGCGGTGAGAGCAATGGATACAGTATTACAAAGACCAAGATGTGAAAAAGTTGCAACAAGTGCGGCAGGAATAGGCATTGCCCTAGTGTTACTACTTACTCAAAACACATTGCTATCAGCCAAAGATTTAGGATACATAACGGGAATTTCTCCTATACCAAAAGTTAATTACGAAGAAATATTTGAAGATGAAATTTCAACAAAATATAAAAATTCAATAGTAACCGATGTTGAGAAAGGTGTAAAACATGTCAGAATGATAAGATTTTATAACAACAAACCGGTCAGAATTAATATTGTTGAACTTTCACAAGGTGTAAATGAGAATTTGGTGGTAGAACCCGCAATTGCCGCAGAAACTCTTTCTTCTAAGTCTAAAATATCATCAATTGCCGGCAGGAACAATGCAATCGTTGCAATTAACGGCGGATACTTTAAACCGCAAACAGGTGTTCCTCTCGGCACATTGATGATTCGTAAGAAAATATACACAGGTCCTATTTACGGCAGAGTTGCAATGGGAATTTACGATACCGGCTATGATATGGCACGTGTACAACTCAAAGCAACAGTAGCTACAAACAAAGGAGGGTTAAAAATTGATAATATCAATCAGCCTAGAATGTTGTCGACACATACAATTGTATATACGTCGGATTGGGGAGAATATTCTCCGCCTTGTCCTAAATATGGCAAACAAATAGTCATTTCGGACGGGAAATTGGTGAATATTTCGTACGGAAGTAATAAAATACCAAAGGATGGTTTTGTAATCGTAGGCCCCCAAAAGAGCTTGGATGCAATTGTAAATGCGAAAAGGTTTAAGTTAGATATAAAAATTAATCCTGAGTGGAAAAATGTAAATCATATAATCAGTGGTGGACCATATCTTGTTAAAAATGGTGATATTTACGTTGATATGACTGCTGAGAAGTTAGCATCAATAGGAGGGCGCAATCCAAGAACTGCAATTGGATATACACGCGACAATAATTTGATAATGCTTACTGCAGATGGCAGAGAAGGTGCTTCAATCGGACTTACTCTTGTTGAACTTGCTAACCTGATGCAAGAACTTGGTTGCGTCAATGCAATGAATTTGGACGGTGGTGGTTCTACCGTGATGTATATAAAAGGTAAAGTTGTCAATAAACCGCAGATTCAAGGCGGAATTCCACTCTCACATACATTAACCATAAGAAACAAAGTTAGTTAGAATTTATTTTCCATAATACATAATCACCCCTATGGAAGTAAACAAACTGCCCCTTTTCGGAAATCCGAAAAGGGGTTTGAGTATTTTTTATTTAGCAAAAGTTGAGTATAAATGACAAAAGTAATTACTTAACTATCGTTCTCTAAAGGGCGGGCATGGTGATTTGTAAATTTTTGTAAACAAACCCCTTGAAAAATTGTACTTTATACCCTTATTAACTTGACTGGAGATTTTGATGTTGTACGATTGTATGACATGCTTACATGTATATGGGATAATTATGTCCGAAATAAAAGTAGAAAATTTTATATAGTACATCATTAGAATAGATGAGGTGAATTAATGTCGACAGAATATGCAAAAAGAGTAACTCCAATGGGTATCCCTAATACTCGTTTGGATGATTTACCGGATTTAATTGACGTGCAGAAAAAATCATTTGAATGGTTTTTAAAAGAAGGTTTAAAAGAAGAGTTGCTTTCTTTCTCTCCTGTAAAGGATTATACAGGCAGATTAGAGTTGCACTTCCTTCCGAACTACACGTTCGATAACGCAAAGTACACTGTAGAAGAAGCTCGTATACATGACGCTACTTATGCAAAACAACTTCGTGTTATGGTAAGACTTGTTAACCGTGATAGCGGTGAAATTAAAGAACAAGAAGTTTATATCGGTGATATTCCTACAATGACAGACAAAGGTACTTTCATTGTAAACGGTGCGGAACGTGTAATCGTATCACAAATTGTTCGTTCTCCTGGTGTTTACTTCAAGAGAGAAGTTTCCCCTACTGGTAAGAGATTGTACAATGCAACAATGATTCCTAACCGCGGAGCATGGTTGAAAATTGAAACAGATTCTAACGATATTATTTACGTTAAAATTGACAAAAACAGAAAAATCCTTGCTACAACATTGTTGAAAGCAATGGGTATCACAGTTTCTGAAATGGAATCTTTATTCACCCACTTTGAATTTTTAAAGAAAACTTTGGATAAAGATACAACAGAAACTACGGATGATGCATTAATTGATTTATACAAAAAATTAAGACCTGGGGACCCTGCATCTGCTCAAGGCGGACGTCAGATTCTTGAATCAAGATTCTTTGATGAAAAGAAATATGATATCGGTCGTGTAGGTCGTTATAAATTAAACAAAAAACTTAACTTGAACATTTCCAAGAATCAAAGAACTCTTACTGTTCAAGATATAGTTGCTTCAATTGAATACTTAATCAATTTAACTTATGATGAAGGTTCTCTGGATGATATCGACCACTTAGGAAACAGAAGGATTCGTTCAGTTGGCGAATTGTTACAAAACCAATTCAGAGTTGGTCTTTCAAGAATTGAAAGAATCGTTAAAGAAAGAATGACTCTTCAAGATTCAGAAACATTGACTCCGTTGAACTTGTTAAACACAAAACCGTTGGTAGCTTCTTTGAAAGAATTTTTCGGTTCTTCACAGTTGTCACAGTTCATGGATCAGATCAACCCGCTTGCTGAATTGACTCACAAAAGACGTATTTCAGCTCTTGGACCAGGAGGTTTACAAAGAGAAAGAGCAGGATTTGCGGTTCGTGACATCCACCCTTCACACTACGGTCGTATTTGTCCGATAGAAACACCGGAAGGTCCGAACGCAGGTTTGATAGGTTCATTGGCAACTCACGCAAGAGTTAATGACTACGGTTTCATTGAATCACCGTTCTTTGTTGTTAAAGATGGGATCGTAACTGATGAAGTTGTTTATATGACAGCTGACGAAGATGAAAACTTCCGTTGTGCACCGGCTGACGTACAATTAAATCCGGATAACACATTCAAGGCTGCTCAAATTCCGGTTCGTTACAGATCCGAATTCATTATGAGTGAATCTTCAAAGGTTGACTATATGGGTGTTTGCCCAATTCAGATTATTTCTGTTGCAACCTCAATGATTCCTTTCATTGAACACGATGACGCGAACCGTGCATTGATGGGATCAAACATGCAACGTCAATCAGTACCTCTTCTAATTACAGAAAGACCTGTTGTAGGTACAGGTATGGAAAGAAGAGTTGCAAAAGACTCCGGTATGGTTGTATGTGCAAAAGTAGACGGTGTTGTTGAAAGAGTTGTTGGTGAAGAAATTATCATCAGAGACGTAAACAATAAACAACATTTACATACATTAATGAAATATGTTCGTTCTAACCAAGATACATGTATTAACCAAAAACCGATTGTTCACGAAGGTGACAGAGTAAAAGCTGGCGATGTAATCGCAGATGGTGCTTCTACAAGTTGCGGTGAACTTTCAATCGGTAAAAATATTTTGGTTGCTTATATGCCTTGGGAAGGATATAACTTCGAAGATGCTATCTTGCTTTCTGAAAGATGTGTGCATGATGATATCTTTACGTCAGTTCACATTGAAAAATTAGAAATAGACGCAAGACAAACAAAACTTGGACCGGAAGAAATCACAAGAGAAATTCCTAACGTTTCAGAAGAAGCTTTGAGACATTTGGATGAACGCGGTATTGTTCGTATCGGTGCAAGAGTTTATGCAGATGATATTCTTGTTGGTAAAGTAACTCCAAAAGGTGAATCTGAGCATCCACCTGAAGAAAAACTTTTAAGAGCAATCTTCGCTGAAAAAGCAAGAGATGTAAAAGATAATTCATTGAGAGTCCCTCACGGTGAAGGCGGTAGAGTACTTGACGTTAAGGTATTTGATAGAGAAAAAGGTGACGAATTGCCACCTGGAGCAAATACAGTAATCAGAGTTTATATTGCTCAAAAACGTAAGGTATCTGTAGGTGACAAGCTTTCAGGTCGTCACGGTAACAAAGGTATTGTTTCAAGAATACTTCCAAAAGAAGATATGCCATTCTTGCCTGATGGAACTCCAGTAGATATAGTATTGAACCCACTAGGTGTACCTTCTCGTATGAACGTAGGTCAAACTTACGAATGCTTGCTAGGTCTTGCAGCATACTTGACAGGTGATCACTATGAAGCTCCTTCTTTCGATGAAAGATATGGTGACAACCAATCCGAAATCGCAACAAGAGCTGAGTTAGTTCGTGGTATTAAAGAATCAGGTTGTGATTGGGTTAGAGAAGACGGTAAGGTTTACTTAATTGATGGTAGAACCGGTGAACCATTCGATGAGCCTATCGCAGTTGGTTTATCATATATTCTGAAACTTGTCCACCTTGTTGACGATAAGATTCACGCACGTTCAACAGGTCCTTACTCATTAGTTACACAACAACCTCTTGGTGGTAAGGCTCAATTCGGCGGACAAAGATTCGGTGAAATGGAAGTTTGGGCACTGGAAGCTTACGGTGCTGCATATACTCTTCAAGAAATGTTAACAATCAAATCAGATGATGTTAACGGACGTAACAGAGCTTATGAAGCAATCGTTAAGGGTGATAATATTCCAAGACCTGGTATTCCTGAATCATTTAAGGTACTTGTAAGAGAATTGCAAAGTATCGGTTTAGATATTACAGTTGCTAAGAAAAACGGTGTAGAAGTTGATTTGATGTCTGATATGGATGATTTGAGAAAATCTGCTCCTAAGAGAACTTTATCAGATATTGATTCAGAGTTGTTAAATATTAACTTCTTTGATACTTCAGCTACACTGGGTGAAATATAAGGAGATAGGAAATTGTCTACAAGTATTGATTATTTTGATTATATACGCATAAGCATCGCTTCACCTGAAAGAATTTTGAAGTGGTCTTATGGCGAGGTTACAAAACCTGAAACTATAAATTATAGAACTTTGAAACCAGAAAGAGACGGTTTGTTCTGCGAAAGAATTTTTGGACCTACAAAGGACTGGGAATGTTATTGCGGAAAATACAAAAGAGTTCGCCATAAAGGTATAATTTGTGAAAGATGTGGTGTTGAAGTTACTGATTCAAAAGTAAGACGTCACAGAATGGGACACATCAAACTTGCTGCTCCTGTATCTCACATTTGGTTCTTGAAAGGAATTCCGTCTTATCTTGGTTTGCTTCTTGATATGACATTGAAAGACTTAGAACAGGTTATTTACTTCAATAACTATGTAGTAATTGAGCCTGCTGATAGTCCATTCAAGAAATTCCAACTTCTTTCTGAAGAAGAATACGAAGACTTCATTATGGAAAATGAAGAATCTAAGTTAGAAGTAGGTATCGGTGCGGAAGCAATCAAGAAATTATTAAGTGAAATTGATGTTGTAAAATTAGCCGATGATATCAGAACAGAATTAGCTAATGGTGTTACATCAGTTCAGAAAAAAGGTAAGTTAATCAAGAGATTAAGATTGCTTGATTCATTAATCTCTTCTGAAACTGACCCAACTTGGATGGTTATGGATGTACTTCCTGTAACTCCTCCTGATTTAAGACCAATGGTTCAATTGGATGGTGGCAGATTTGCTACTTCTGATTTGAACGATTTATATAGAAGAGTTATCAACAGAAACAACCGTTTACAACGACTTCTTGAAATGGGTGCTCCTGAAATTATCGTAAGAAACGAAAAACGTATGCTTCAGGAAGCTGTAGATGCTCTTATTGATAATGGTAGACGCGGAAGAACAGTTGTTGGTCCTAACAACAGAGCGTTAAAATCATTATCAAATATCATTGAAGGTAAACAAGGTCGTTTCCGTCAAAACTTGTTAGGTAAACGTGTTGACTACTCTGGTCGTTCAGTAATCGTTGTAGGTCCTTCACTAAAGCTTAACCAGTGCGGTTTGCCGAAGGAAATGGCGATTGAATTGTTTAAACCTTTTGTTGTAAATAAATTAATCGAAAGAGGATTTGTTCAAAATATCAAATCTGCTAAGAAAATGATTGAACGTTCTGATGCAAAAGTTTGGGATATTTTGGAAGAAATTATTGACGGTCATCCGGTAATGCTAAACCGTGCTCCGACCCTTCACAGACTAGGTATTCAAGCATTTGAACCTAAATTGGTAGAAGGTCGTGCAATTCAGCTTCACCCTCTTGTATGTACAGCATTCAACGCTGACTTCGACGGTGACCAAATGGCTGTTCACGTTCCGCTTTCAATTGAAGCTCAAACCGAAGCAAGAATGCTTATGTTAGCAACCAATAACATTTTGGCTCCTGCTAACGGTAAGCCAATCATCACTCACTCACAAGATATGGTTTTAGGTCTTTACTATTTAACAATCTTAAAGAACCCTGAACAAGATGTGAAAGGTTACTTCTACAGTTTTGAAGATGCAATTTCAGCATTAGAAGCTAAAGTGATAACATTGCACGATAAAATTGTGGTACGTGATGAAAAAGGCAACAGAATAGAAACTACCGTTGGTAGAATTATATTCAACGAAGCAGTAAGAAAAGCATTAGCTTAGGGTAAAATAGGTATTGGTAAACTTTGCCTACCCTTATCAAACTTAAGCAGAAAAAGAAAAATTGAGGAAAATATAAAGATGGAAAATACTTATACACATGCAAAAACTCAAACTTTAGATTTCATCAATAAACAGATGGATAAGAAAGGTTTGAACAAATTGCTAGCCCAGATTTATCTTGAATTTGGCGGTGCTAAAACTGCTGAACTTGCAGATACGCTTAAAAATTTGGGTTACAAATATGCAACAAGATCTGGTGTAACAATTTCAATTGCTGACCTTGCAGTTCCTGAATCAAAGAAAGAATTATTGCAAGAAGCAGAAAAAGAAATTGAAAAATCTACAAATAGATATCTAAAAGGTGAAATTACTGAAGTTGAAAGATATACAAAGGTTATTGATACTTGGTCTGAAACAACAGCAAGATTAACAGAACAAGTTGTAGGCAACTTTGATAAATTGAATCCGGTATATATGATGGCATTCTCCGGTGCGAGAGGTAACTTATCTCAGGTATCACAGTTGGTTGGTATGAGAGGTTTGATGGCAGACGCACAAGGTCAAATCATCGACTTGCCGATTACATCAAACTTTAAAGAAGGTTTGTCAGTAACTGAATACATCATTTCATCTTACGGTGCAAGAAAAGGTCTTGTAGATACAGCTCTTAAAACTGCTGACTCAGGTTATTTGACAAGACGTTTGGTTGACGTTGCGCAAGATGTTATTATTCGTGACGTTGATTGTGGTGGCGATAAATATATTAATATGAAGCCTATTTGCGATGGTGAAAATATCATCGTTCCGCTTATTGACAGATTATTGGGTAGAACCGTTGCTCAAGATGTGTTTGATGAAGATGGTAAAACATTGTTAGTGGCTAAGAATACTACAATGGACAGAGAAGATATCAAGAAAATTTCTCACTTAAATCTTCAAGAATTAAAAGTACGTTCTGGTTTAACTTGTAGCTTAGAATATGGTGTATGCCAAAAGTGCTACGGATGGGCAATGACAACTCAAAAATTAGTTGATGTTGGTGAAGCAATTGGTATTATCGCAGCTCAATCAATCGGTGAACCTGGTACACAGCTAACAATGAGAACATTCCACACCGGTGGTGCTGTTGGCGTAAAAGAAGCTACAAAAGAAATTCATGCTTCTGAAGCTGGTACTGTAGAATCAAAACTTAAAACAAGAGAACTTAGAACTCGTCACGGTGATGTGGTTAGAGTGTCTATATATGAATCTGATATTGAAGTTAAGGGTGCTAAGAAATCAACTTCTTATCATATTCCTGCCGGAGCAACCGTGTTCTTTGAAGATGGTATGAAGGTAGAAAAGAACTTTAAACTTGCTGAATACAAACCTTCATCAAATGATACCGGTCGTTTGACAGAAAAGGCTACAAAAGATATTAATGCTGATATGTCAGGTATGGTATTGTTTGAAGATTTTGTTGCAGACGAAAAGAAAGACAGACAAGGCAATATTTCAAGAACAGCTAACAAAAACGGTATTGTATGGATTATCGGTGGTGATGTTTATAATCTTCCTGGTGGTTCAAAAGTTCTTGTAGAGGATGAACAAAAAGTTAAAGCTGGTGAAAAATTGGCTGAAACAATTATGATTTCTGAACACGGCGGAGAAGTTCGTTATTCTGAAGATTTAGTTGTAGAATCTGTTAAGTCTGGCAAAAACAAAATTAACAAGATTGTTCAAGGTAAAGAAATTACAATAGTAATCGCATCTTTAACTCCTGCAAATGCAACTTTTGAACAAACAAAGAAAGAGCAGTTGTGGACAGTTAAGAAAACAGGTGAAAAATACATCGTTAAAGCTCCAATTGATACAACTGTTGAAAACGGTATGATTATTGCTGAGCTTATTGATGACGAATGTTCTGTTTCTTCATCAGGTGAAATCAAGTATGTTGATATAGAAGTTGATGATAATCAAATCGTTACAAAACCTGGTAATATCGTATTTGTACCGGAAGAAGTACACCAGATTAACAAAGATTCTTCTTTGAAGATGGTAGACAATGGTACATTCGTAACTGCAGGTACAGAAGTTGTTAAAGACGTTTATTGTCACATTGACGGTATCGTTGAATTTAAAGAATTTAACGAAGTAATACATGAAGTTACAATCAGACCTGGTGAAGTTCACACATTAGCTAATATTTCTGAATTGAAGGTAGAAGAAGGTTCTGTAGTAGAAGCAGGCACTACTATTGCTAAAGGAATTAAGGCAAATGAAACTTCTATCGTAACAGTAATGGAAATGGAATTCGATGATTTAGATATTGATGATTTGGACGAAGAAATCGATACAACTTCTTTGGAAGAAGAATCATTGGAGGACAGACCTGTTCAAATTCTTGTAAGACCTGTTCAACCTATGTTTATTGAGCAAAAGGAAGTGTCAATTGAATTCAATACAACAGATCCATTAATTAATATTGTTCCTGTAACTCAGTTACAATATAAGGATGGCGCAAGAGTTAGAAACTTGGACGGTGCAACATTAACAAGAACATCTTTAGTTCTTCAAATGCAAGGCTACTTATCTCACCTTAAAGGCTTGGTAGAACTTGATGAAAGTGGCGAATTGAAGATTGTTGTATTGGAAACATTGATTGTTCGTCGTGAGTTGGAAGGTAATTCTAAGATGAACAGCTCATTGCAAACTGAATTGCTTGTAAGCAACGGTCAGATTATCGAGTCAAAAACTCCGATTGCAAAAACAGAAGTTTTGGCATTGAATGATGGTGTTGCATCTATTAAGGGTGACGTAACAGAATCAAGAAGATTACTATTGAACTGTGAAAACTTTGAAACAGTAATCGAAACTAAGTCAAAACCATCAGTTAAGAAAGGTGACTTTATTAAACTCGATACAGTAATTGCTGAATCTGGTGAAACAGCTACTGTTTCAGGTAAAATTGTTGATGTTTCAGCAAAATCGGTTACAATCAGAAATGGTCGTCCTTACTTAATCAGCCCAGGTACAATGTTACAAGTAGAAGAAGGCTCTTTGGTATTAAGAGGTGATATGCTTGCTACATTGGTATTTGAAAGAGAAAAAACAGGCGATATCGTACAAGGTTTGCCGAGAGTTGAAGAATTGCTTGAAGCAAGAAAACCAAAAGATTGTGCTATCTTGGCTGAAACTGACGGTGTAGCTGAAATTGAAATCGAGGATGATGTTCCAAGATTGTTCTTAGCTACAGAAGGCGGAAGCAGAACTGAAATCAAGTTTGCGATTGATGCAAGTATTGTTGTTCAGAATAAACAAAAAATTAAGAAAGGTCAGCCATTAACAAGTGGTCCTCTTAATCCGCACGATGTAATCAGACTTTGTGGTCCGGAAGAAGCTCAACAGTACTTGGTAGACGAAGTTCAACGTGTATATCGTTCACAAGGTGTAGAAATTGCGGATAAACACATTGAAATTATCGTTCGTCAAATGACTAAGAAGGTTAGAGTTGTTGACTCTGGTGACACAAACTTATTACCGGGCGAGTTGGTTGAAATGCAAACTTTTGAAAACGAAAACAAGGCTGTTGCTGAACACGGTGGTCAAGAAGCAACTTGTGAGTACATGTTATTAGGTATTACAAAAGCTTCATTGAACACTGAAAGCTTCATTTCTGCAGCTTCATTCCAAGAAACAACAAGAATCTTGACAGAAGCAGCTGTAGACGGCAAAAAAGACTTGTTGAGAGGTTTGAAAGAAAACGTTATTATCGGTCGTTTGATACCGGCTGGTACAGGTTTCCATCACTTGTCTAATGCAAATGAAGAACGTGATAGAGAAGCTCAAAAACGTGCAGCTCAAAGAAATCAGGCAAGAAAACCTGCTGCAATTTTAGAAGAAATTGAGGGTATGTTTGGTGCGCCTGAAATTTCAGAACCTTCTGAAGGTGAATAAGAGTAAATTCTAAGGAATATAACTATAAAGAAGCGCGAGGTATGTACCTCGCGCTTCTTTATTATAACAGTTTATCCAGTCCTCCTAAGTCAATTGGCCTGCCATCTTTAACATCTGTAAACATAGGTAGACCTTTTTCATTATATCTTAACCGGCTTCCGTCCGGAAATTCTGCAAATACTCGCTTGCCGGTTTTAGGATTATAGTGAACTCTTTTTAACAGACATCCTTGAGCATCTTTAAAAGTTTTTATTAAATTATCATATCTCCCATCAACAGGATATGTTTTCTCAATTTCACGGCTACCTAAAAGTTTTCTACCGGCAAAAACGCTATCAATTGTTTCATTGCCGTGTAAGACATCTCCTTCAAGGGCGTATGCAAATATTTCTCTATTAAATGTTTTGACTTTTTTGTCCCCAACTTTAGCTGTATCACGTGTGATGATTTTAGTTACGTCCTCCCCAGTTCCAACTATACCATTTGGTATACTTCTTGAAACAGTCTTATTTCCACTAGAAATGCTGGTATAATGACGTGACGTACCACACCACCCTTCAATCTTTCCTTGAATAACAGTTTTGCCATTAAGGGTTTGTTTTGTACCGTTAAAAGTAGCAGTGTTAATCCTTTTTGCTGCATTTGCACCAACTGTTTTTACTATTCCAATAACAGAATTTACGTTTGCCATAATTTTTCTCCTTTTCTATTGTGTTTTGTAATACTAATGTGTGTTTGTAATGCTGTTTTTCCTTTCTCAAATATCCTCGCATTACAATTGATGATCCCGTGTTTTAAATTTTTGAAATCCGAATTCCCTTTTTTAAAATGTAACTCAATGTGTAATTTGTTACATTTTTTAATCGCGAACATGTTGCGTTTGCGCAAAATACAATATCCTCAAAAAGCTGGATTCCCAAGCCTTCGGCTTGAGAATG
>CAZCZF010000007.1:0-47472 GCA_964503025.1 uncultured Vampirovibrio sp.
AGATTAAGTTTTTTTCATTTTTTAATAAAATATAATCGGCATTTTCAACATAATATTGAATTTTTAAATATTCTCTTTCGCTTATTTCTGGATGTTCAATAATATTTTTTACTAAACTATCCATTGATATTTTTAGAAGTAAAGAAGTACTATTTATTGATTTCGCAACAAGTTCGGAAATAAAACCTATATTGTAAAAACTATTTAATTGATCTCTATCATGTGTTTTACGAATATATTTTATTTTTTCAGTTAAAGAACCTTGAATTTTCATCCGAGAATAAAAACGTACAATGTTGAGAGCCTCATTATACATTTCTTGGAAATCTGTGTATTCTCTAATTATATTCTTTTTCACTTAAAACCTCTTTAAGATAAATTTTAACATAAATAATTAGACTGTATTATTATTTAATTTTCAAAGTACAATCTTGGCAGTTTTACTTCCGCCAAGGTGGAAGTTCAAATTTAATAGTTTCGGAAGTTTCAAGAACAGGAATTTTAAGTTTTATCCCAGCAACAAGCGTGGGGGTTATTTCTATATTGGGATTGGCTTTTATGATTTCCTCGTATTTATTTGCATCTTTGTAAAACTTGTATGCGATTAAATCCCATCGGTCATTGTCTTGAGTAATGTAAGAATAAAACTCCGTCATTTCTTTTTAAGACCTCCTTCTGTTTGAGTGTCTTCCGGAATAACTCCGGTGTATTCTCGAAGTTTTAAGTCCACCTGCACAGAAATCAAATCACCCTCATTGGTGGCTTGTTCTGTTGCAGAGGCTATTTCAGTTATGACGAAAACACCGACATATTCGCCATTCCCTTTTATAAATTTGAGAGGAGTGCCAAGATTAGCCACATTTTTTAGTTTTTTTATTTCATCTTCAGGAGTGCAAAAAGATGCATGAAAATTTAACTTGATGTCCTGTTCCTGCAAATTCAAACCTAGAAATTGAAGCACAGGTTTTTGATTTATGCGTTCGTGTTGAGCATAATTATAGGATTGAGATTCGTTCATCCCATTGAAATATGTTATTAATTCAAATTCTATATCACCAAGTTGTGCAAACATTTTTTATATCATCTTTCCTTATTTTCGTATTACTACCTAAATCCTTGTGCTAGTAGGCTAACCTCAACATTCTTTCGTTTTCTTTTCGGACTAGATTCAAGATTTCCTCTTTGTGCTTTTTCAACATTTGAGCAAAATCATCTTTAGCAGATGGGGTTGAACCTGATAAATTAATCGTTGGATTGTAATTAATGACAACTGAACCTGAACTTGCACCTCTCACATTGGCTTTTGTGCCGCCTGTTTTCAGGTTCAAGGCATTGTTCATCGCCTTAATAATTGGCATCGGTTTTATTGCATCAGCAATAGTCTCCGAGATTTTGATTTTGTGTAAATCTTTGAGTGGACCAGTTTTCGCAGGAGAATGTGGCAAATGGTCTCTAATAATTTGTGCGTGTTTTCCAATGGCATCTTTTGTTTTGCCGATTTTAGATAAAATACCACCTGCAAGCATATCGCCTATTTTTTTACCAAACTCAAACACTTTAGTTATTAGTTCAACGATTTTTACAATAATATTTGCGATTGCTTTACCGAAACGAACACCCATTTTTTCGGCTGCTCCACCTGTGTCTTCTACAGGTTTAACTAATTTCTTAAACCAACCAATAACTGCTTGAATCGGTTTTATAATCGGAGCAAAGACAACAGCAAGTCTTTGGAATAATGGCATTAGTGGAGCAAATCCCTCTTTTAATCCTTGCCACATACCTCTGAAAAATCCTGAAATTGGTTTCCAATATTTATAAATAACAAAGGCTAATCCCGCAACTGCTAATGCAATCCATCCGATGGGGTTTGTAAGGAGGATAAGGGAAAAAGTGCGAAAAGCAACAATAGCGGATTTGATTACACCGGGAATTGCGAGAAAGCCTCTTTTAAATGCTGTTAAACCACTAATTATTGAAGATGGAATTCCTTTTATCGCAGCAATGCTCCAATTCTTCAATGCGATTGTGGATCTTGTAATATTTGCAGGGAGTTCGGTAAAACTCCTCATTAAACCGACTTTTAAATCGTTGTTAATACGTCTTAAATCTGCCCCAAAACCTAAAAATGCGTGACGAGGTAAATTTAGGTTTAATTTATTGCCTGCTTTAAAAATATTAAAAGCAGTTTCAAGACTATGAGCAGAAGAACCAAGTCCAAGGAATCTCAAAAGCTGGACAGAGTTATTCATCAAAACAGGAGTTAATGCTCGTGCGTGGTTCAAGAATGTTCCATAAAAACCGATTAATTTTCCTGTCATCATTGTGAAAGTTCCAACCAAAGTCAAAACTACACCTGCACCGATAACTCCAACAATCGCAGAAAATAAACCTTTTTGTAAAATCGGATGAGAGTTAATCGTTGTAAGTAATTTATTTAAAGCCTCCAAAGGTGCGTGCAGATGAGGAAATACTAACTCTTTCATATTGATTCGGAGTTGTTTCCATTGCTCATTGGTAGTTGTCATCATATTATTGAAGTCACTATCAATAATGCCATCTGCACTTAAAGCGGAGTTTTTTATTCTGACATATTCGTTTAAGTTTTGGAGCATTGGTTTAATGAATGCCAAAACCTGTTTGTCTTGGAATACTTCAGACACTTTGAAAATATCCCCGCCACTAGCAACTCTCATGGTATCTATAACTTCAAGAATTGGGTCTTTTCCTTGTTCTGCTGCTTCAAGCAAAACTCTTTTCAAATCGATACCAAATGTTTCTTCAAAGTTTTTAATTGCTAATGGCGAAGTTACTTTTTGAATAAAGTTTTCTAAATTGTTTGCTGCCTCGGAGGCACTTCCTGCGCCTTTCATTGCAACCTGCAACGCAGCACCCAAAGATGCAACAGCAGGAGTACCTTTCATTCCCAACATTGATGCACCGGCAGTTAATGATGGAAATGCTTGAGCCATATCTTTTAATTCAAATCGACCTTCTTTACCTGACATAGCCAAGATATTCATCGCAGTTGATAAATCATCAATTGGCACTTTTAAGTTATCAGCAACAGAAAAAGCAGTTCTTGAAATATCAACAATTGCTGCTTGTTCAGCTGTTGCTGTTCTACCGATTACTGTCATATAATCGAGTGCTTTTGAAGGATCGACCCCTGATGCTACAAGAACATTTAAACCTTCTGCAATTTCAGGTCGATATTGGTTTGTAGTTCTTGAGATTTGAGCAAGTCTTTTTATCCATTTCAGCGATTTGGTCTGTTGTTAAATCACCGATATTTGCAAGTTCACGAAGTCTGTGTTCAAGTTGAAAAGTCTCTTTAACTGCTTCGGTCATTCCAAATTGATGAGCCATACCGACACCTGCGGTTGTCATAACTCCACCAACTTTTGCTATATTCTGTCCGAGTTCATCAAGTTGTTGCGAGGTTTTTCTGATTTCGTCCTGCATCTTTTGAAACTCTTGATTGGATTTTTGAACAGCATCTTTAATTACCCTCGACATTTTGTCGATGGCAACTAAAGTTAATGATATTTTCATCATTGAATCAATCATTCTGCCTGTAATCCTTCTTCAATACTTTCTTTCTTTTTTAGCGAGTATTTCATCGCTTCTGACACCCAAAACCCCAAGTCCTGCAAGGGCATTTCTTTAATATCTGAATAATTCCATCCTGTGGTTTTACAAAGATGGATTATGCACTCGGCTGTGCAAGTTGAAACTTTCCCGAAATTGCTGCCTGAAGAGTAATAACATCTTCAATCGGTAGTTCTAAAATATCTTCGTAAACAAGGAAGTTTCCATCAATTTCGCAAAGTTCCGCAATTAAAGCATAAGGAATTTCTTCGCTTGTTTTTGCTTTCATTTGTGCGTGTAGTAAATCAATACCTTTGCCTTGTTTGATTTTTACTTTTTTGCCATCACTTAAAACTAATTCTTTTGCCATTTTATCCTCCTATATTTTTCTTAAATGTTTTCAACATATCTAGAACACTTACTTTGTAGATGTTTTCAAGAACATCAATTTCAAAGATTTCCAAACCATTCACGACTAATTTTGCATATGTAACAGCCATAGTTGTTTCATATTCGGCATTGTCGTGAGGTTTAATAGTTCCTAGTGGAAATTCCTTAAATGTTCCGATAATAAAAGCGGTTGCCGGAACTTCTTCCACTCTGCCGGTTCCGTTGTAAGTTTCAAGTGATGCTCTCACTTGAATCATCGCAGCAGTAAATGGGGATGCAGCCGCTAATAAAACTTCAGGATAGAGTGCGTTCCATTTTATTTTGCATTCTAACTTGTCTATCCCTGCAAAAAATTCAGCCGAGCCAACCATACCAAGTGCTTTATGCTCCGCCATTTTGTGTTTAATTTGAGGAAGTTGAACTTCTTCAGCACGTCCTAAAAGGTTCACACCATTTAAGTAAACATTTGCATTGGTTAATTTGTTGATTTTAATTTTAGACATTTTTATTTCCTTTTCGAGTAAAGACCACAATCACCGACAGCAATATCAGAGTAGTGGAGTATAACAATTTCTTGTTTGATGGCTTGGATTAAAGGGCATTTTCTTGAGTTTTTGCAGGTTGAACATAAGTCATAACATTCGCAGTAAATAACCAATTCGCCCTTCTTATCAATTTCAGCTCGCATTATTTACCTAGCGATTTTAGCAACTCGATATCGATGAAGCTTTCAAATGTAATGCGTTCGGCAGGAGTCGGAGGCATAAATTCAACATCAAATACCAAGTGACCATTAGCGATTTCCGTAACAGGGTTTTTATCAGGGTTGTAGTAGCATTTGCCATCAATCAATGCACCACGTCCGATTAATGTTCTAATAAAGGCATTAACTGTTTCGGTTATGGAATCAATCAAGCCATTATCAATTGGGAAATCGATAAACTGTAACATTGAATATTCAACACTTTCATGAAGAATATCAGCAGTTCTGCGAATATTGATAAAGTTAGTGACGTGAGTTGAGCTTGGATAAGCTGCTGACCTGTTGCCCCAAGTCCTAAATCCTGAACCATAAGAATTAAAGACTGTAACAATACCTGCTTCGTTCAAAGCATTAACTTCGCTTGTTGGATCGTTAATCATTGAAGTAAGCTGTCTTTCAACTCCGATTATTCCATTAATTTCTGTGTTAGATGGTGACCAATGATAACCTTTATCAATATCCTTGGCAGCGATAACCCCTGCAAGCCTTTGTGAATAAGGCTCAAGAATATTTGAATCAGATGCAGAATCATAGACTTTTAAATGTGGATAACATAAAACGATTCTGTCAGAAGATGTATTAAAATTAATTGTTCCTTCTGGTCCACGTCCTGTAATTGCATCTTGAACAGTAGTTCCAACAGGGGCATCAACAATACCAATAGCTCTGATTTTATCGCATAGAGTGTTGATTTCGGTTACAACTGCTGTATCTTCACAATAAACAGGAGCAATAATTGTTTTAGGGAAATAGCCAAATAAAGAATAACTATCTTCAAATGCTTTCAGGCCGGTTCTCTTTCCGGTCACAGCATCAATTGAACCAATAATGTCACCTTTAGTTACATCGGTTACATCTTCGTGCTTTTCAGGATCAAAGACGTTAACAACAATAACAATACCTGCTCCTTGGTCGAATATAGCTTTAAGAGCCGATGGGATTGTAAAACCATCAGTTGCAGAGCCAAAGTATTTAGCAGCATCAATTTCATTTAAAATTAATGTCGGTTCATTAATTGTTTTATATTCATCATCAATATTATGAATTGGAGCAGTTCCAACAAGTCCGACAACGGCAGTTTTTACTGTCTTAATCGTTCTTGCACCTTTTTCAATTTCTATTGTTTCAACGCCATGTAAAAAACTTGCAGGCATACTAATCTCCTTCTTCTAATATTTCAAGGCTTGGAGTAGAAAGAGAAAAACTTAATTCATACTGCCAAATACCTTTTATTTCAGACAAAAAACCTTCTTTTATCGGTGTTAATTTAGAGCAACCGATAATTTTATATCCACAGAGGCATTGTTTAACACCCTCTAAAACTTCATAAGCACCGTCATTAGAACGCAAATTACGAGTCACAACAGTAACAGCAAATTCCATTCTTTTATCTTGAGAAATAAAGTTCAAAGCATCTGTGCTTGAATAGCTTGGAGTTCTTTTTACCCTCCGAATGGTTGGCGATGTCGTTGTCGTGTCAGGGCATTATCCCCACGCAACATCAAAAAAAGGAATCTTTATGTTGAATCTTCTTCCGGAAGATTATCTCAAGAAGACAGGCTTGTTTCAAAAAAATCAGGTCAATATCAACCGGTTACAGTTTATACAGATCCGTTAACAGGTAAACAAATTGCTCCTGATGTTGGTTGGAGCTATAACCCTGCAAGTGGTTTTGGTTGATAGTTCCAAGAGGAGGTTATTTATTTTGTTCTTTTTTCATTTTAGGTACAAGATAAGCAAAGCCATATATCATCATTGAAGCTTGAGCCAAAATTGCAACAATAATACTTATTATGCTTGTTTGAATTGTAACTAAATTGTTTGTCCAGAAATACCAACTCATATAAATCGCAGCAGGAATGTTTAATAAAATACTTATAACTAATCCAGGATTATATTTGCGACCAAACACAAAGAACATGATAACGTGTGCGAATGCATTTAAGAATGAGAAATAAGCAGTCCATAGGCCCCATTCAATACCATAAAAATGAGCCAAAATTGCAGAGAAAGGCATTGCAATGTAGACTAACGGAATATTAATCCAAAAAGAACCAATTTTTGTCAAAGGATATTCTGTTTGGTCAGAACCAAGAGGGTTTTTATTAAAGAATTCTAAAAAACCACCAGGGAAAATATACTCTTCAAACTCATGAACCCAATAAATAATCCCCTGTAGCCAAATTAAATATAAAGGATAATTTATATCTCTTACATATAAAAACACTAAAATAAAAGTGTAAAAAGCCAAAAATGGTGTTGCTTTCATCCAGTTTTCATATAGCCATTTCATACTAATTACCTTTCCGGGTTAGCCTCTATATTCTCAAAAAAACTATAACACAAAAATTTACAACATATAAAATAGACATTTAAAAGGAGTTTATTATGACAATTGATAGAAAATGTTTAATTAATTGGGTAGGCGGAAAAAGATTATTGCGTAAAACTATCGCACCTTTAATCCCTGAAGATATTAAATCATACATTGAACCATTTGGTGGCGGTGCTTGGGTATTATTCTATAAAGAAAGATGGACCGATTTAGAGATATACAATGATTTAGATGGCAGACTGGCTAATTTATTTCGTATTGTTAAATATCATCCGAATGCTTTTAAAGAGGAGTATAAATATCTTCTCGGTTCACGTGAAATGTTCTTGCAGTTCTTGAATGGCACGTTTATTACAGATATTCAAAAGGCTGTGCAATTCTACTTTTTAATTACTCGTTCATTTGGTGGCAGGGGCGAAACCTTTGGAACTGTAAAACGTTCTTCAGGTGGGGCATCAAAAAGTCAAAGAAATGTTATGGATAAAATCGATGCAATTCACAATAGACTTGATAAAGTCTTAATTGAGAACAGAGATTTTGAAAAACTAATTAATCAATATGACTTTGAAGATGCATTTTTCTACTGTGATCCACCATATTCTAAAGGCTGTGGTTACGAGGTAACAAGCACAGAAAACTTCGACCACGAACGTTTAAGAGAAGTTCTTGGCAACATTAAAGGCAGATTTTTATAACGTAATGATTAAAAACAATTATATTAGTTATAATCCTTGTAATGATGTTAAAAAATTAGTAGAGGACAATACCAGAAATGTAATTTTGCCGGAAAATAAACAAGAAAAATTCTTAGAAGCTTTGCCAAGCAAGTTGCATAGAATTATTATCTTAGTTGCTTTACATACAGGACTGCGTAAAAACAATATTTTATATCTAAGGAAAAATCAGATTAATTTATCAAAAAGATTTATACAAATTGAAAAACAAGATAACAAAGGCAAAAAAATGATAATAATGCCTTTGAATAGTATAGTTATGGATTTAATTTTACCTTATTACAATAACGCTGATACATATTTATTTTTAAATCCATATACAAATAAGCCTTTTACAAGAATAGATAAAGCAATTAGGTCAGCAGGCAAAGCAATTGGAATAAAAGATTTACATTTTCATGATTTAAGAAGGTCTTTTGGAACAAGATTACTAGAAAAAGGGGCAAGCCTTAGAGTTATTCAAGACCTTTTAGGACATAGCAGTATCTCAACGACTCAAAGATATTTAAGTGTTATTCCTTCTGAAAAAGAAGCGGCCTTAGAATTATTGACATAAATTCTGTGTGCGGATTGTGTGTCAAGTGCAAGAAAAAAGTATTTTATGCAAGTAATAAGTATTTAGTTAAAAACCTTTATTAACAATGCTTTCTGGGATATTTTTGAAATAGCCGAAATTTTATCAAGATATATCTCGTTTTTACCTATTTTAATCTATAAAATAAAATAGCAAAGGCTGAAACCCTTGCTATTACTAACAAAAAAATATGCCGCAACTCGGAATTGAACCAAGGACACAGGGATTTTCAGTCCCTTGCTCTACCAACTGAGCTATTGCGGCATATTTATTTGATTTCCACCCTTGTCTCCTGCAAGAAGCCATTGTGGCATAACACTATTCTACTTGCTAAAAATTATTAATCAAGTCTTTTTATTTATTGTGGTGCAAGCCAAGCTGTAACATTTCTACCTTCTACCATAGGCTTCTTTTCTATTGTTACAGGATCATTCGCCAAATCTGCAATAAAACGATTTGCCAAATCAATTGCCAAAGAAGAATGTTGCATTTCACGTCCTCTTAGCATGACAACAATTTTAACTTTATTTCCTTGAGATATAAATTTTCTGATATTTTTCAAACGCACTTCATAATCATGCGTATCTATCTTATATCTTACTTTTACTTCCTTAATATCAACTATGTGTTGCTTTTTCTTAGCTTCTTTAGCCTTTTTTTCCAACTCGTACTTATATTTTCCGTAATTCAAAATCTTTGCTACTGGTGGAGCTTGATTCGGGCTAATTACAACCAAGTCTAACTCTGCTTCTTCCGCCATTCTAAGTGCTTGAGATGTTGGAACTATACCATGGTTATTACCGTTTTCATCAATTAATCGTACTTCTTTTGCTCTAATCCTTTCATTTATTAGAGGTTTGTCCTTGCCTTTATTCTGGCTTCTGTCTTCGTTAGCTATGGTTGTATCTCCTTTTGTTTTATTGTTTTTATATTATTTATAATATCATGCTAAAATCAATTTTCAAGTGTTTCCCTTTAGTTTTCCATATTAGAAACATATCCAGGGCTTAAAGCCAACCATTTATAAGCTTCATTGACATCTTGCGGAATATCCGTAACAAAAGTACCGCCATAACGTCCTCTAACAAAAGCAATATAGCCTTCCTCATTAAGATTATCAAGTGCTTTTTTTATGGTTTTCGCGCTTACATTATACAATTTTGAAAATTCCACAATAGAAGGCAACTTACTCCCCATTTCACAATTTTCAGCAATGTAATGCCTTATCTTAAACTCAATCTTTTCATAATAATAGAACTCGTTGTCCTCTTCTTTTCCGGCAACAATAGTACCGTATTGTCCTCTTCTTGTATAAAGCACGCCCTCTTTCGACAAAAGTTTTATCGCATCATGGATTGTTTTTACGCTCACCTCAAATTTTTGCGCAAGCTCCGCATTTGCCGGCAAACGCATTCCTGCCCGAAACTCTTTTTGCACATACTCTTTTATACCTACAGCTGTTTTTTCCGCCAATGTTTGAGTTTTTACCTCTTTTAAAACATAGCCTGTCTTAAGAACAATAAAAGTATTATTCACTTTCCTGATGATTTTTTCTGAAATCAAACTCCCAATAGCCATACGTATTGTTGCTGTAGAAATTCCAGTCAGCTGACTTAGCTTCCGTGTTGATATCAAACAATCGCCTTTTTTATAATTATTTTCTTGTATAAACCTTTTTATGGTATCCACCGCCAATTCTCGTTTTGAAGTCAACTTATGAACACATTGTCCTTGTTTATTTCCTTTGATATATGTTCCAACCCGTTGTTTTGATTCAACAAGTCCGCAATCCTCGACAAATCGAAAAACATTCTGCATCGTACCCTTGCTCACACTGATATGAAAAGCCAAGTCACCCTTTGAAGGTAATAAGTCGAAAGGTTTAATTTTGCCTGATTCCAAAGATTTTTCTATCCAATCAATCAGCCATGCCGAAATTTTATTTACCTTATTTTCACCTATTGCAAAACTATGAACATGAGGTGCCATTTCTGCAACAGTAATCTGTCTTGGCAGCGTTTTTTGTGACATACAAACATCCTTAAAGTCGGGTTAATAGCATAAGTATACCCAATAATATAAAAACATTCAAGCAGATGTAAAGAATTATTAAACCTAAAAAAACAAGAGGCGCGATGCATAAGCATCGTGCCTCTTTAAAACTCTATAAAGCAGTTGACTACTTACCGTTAACAACTTCTTTGAATTTCTTACCAGCTGAGAATACAGGAACTGTCTTAGCAGGGATTTTGATTTCCTTACCAGTTTGAGGGTTTCTGCCGTTTCTAGCAGCTCTCTTACGTGGTTCGAAAGTACCAAAACCAACTAAAGTAACTTTTTTACCTTTAGAAACTGTTTTTTGTACTGTTTCAATTAAAGCTGATAATACTTCATTAGCTTCTTTTTGAGTAACTTTTGATTTTTTAGAAATTTCTTGTACTAATTCTTCTTTGTTCATTATAAAACTCCTTTCTTCTGTTTACAAATTCTATTATACAGACTACATAAAAGAATGCAAGTACTTTTTTCTTGAAAATACTTACTCTCTCTGGGTTGTGGGCACACAGCATAAAATAATACAAAACGCAAGCACCTTTTGCATTAAGTCTACAAACCTTATATAATGACGTATTTGAAGCTCTTTTATTCTTTTATATTAATCAAACTTCCGTTAGAATCTGCATTAAAATCATACGCTTGCTGTAATTTTTGAGACTGTTGGCTTTTTTTTAACTCTGCCAAAACTTCATCCTTGCCGACTTCAAGCTTTTTAATGTTTTTCATTTCCAAATCTCTAATCTCATCAAGCAAAGCATCAAGTTCTTTTTGTTGCACAGGAGTTAACTCAAGATATTTGCGAATACATTTACAACTCAAAAACAACTCTTCTCTGTTCTTAATCATTGTTATCGCGTTATCAAAATCCTCGTTATCAATCATTCTGGAAATATCCTCAGAACCGTTACGGAGCTGAGTATACTGAATCATAAGTTGTTCAAATTGTTGTTCACTCTGCATTGTTAACATCCTCTTTCTATGCCGGATGCTGAATTTCTTCTTTTGGCATTTCTTCCATTGCACTTTCCAAGGTTATTGTACCGTTTTGAATTTCTATTGCTTTTTGAAATCCCCATCTGATATTCGTAATATCTTGTATAACCCCCTCAATCAAAGCGACATTACGTGTTACGTTTGCTTTAATAAGATCGGTTGCCATTTTATTATAAAGCCTGAAAAGCATTTTTGCGACATCATTTCCATTCTCCAAATCAATCGTACGCATTAATTCTCGAAGAATTTTGCGTGCGCCCTCAATGTTCGCACTTTTTTCGCTAAGATTATTTTCCGCAATCGCGTTTTTTGCTTTCTGTAAAAACTGGAGCATGCCATCAAATAAGAGAAGCATTAGTTTTTCCGGCGATGCGGTTGTTACATTATTTGCTTGATATTGTTTTATATACTTGTTATAAGGATTTACCGGCGGCATTTACACCTTCTTGTTTACAAAAATTCCGGATGCCATATTCAACTTCTGAACCAATTCCCCAAGTTCATTTCCGGAAATTGCTTCTATCATCTTGTTTGTTGAACTGTCATACAATTCTATTATATCATCTTTTACATTTAATTTAACATAAAAATCTTTGTTAGGATTCTCAATATCTTGAACATCACTCTCAAAATCAGTCAATTCAGCTTCTGATGGTTCGGGCATGCCATCATCAAAGATTTCCTCTTCCTGTTCTTCTTGCCCTTGCTGTTTTCTCTTTTGACTTTCTTCTTCTTCGTCTTTAGAACGGACGCGCTGATTTACACTGGTACTTTGCACCTGCTTACTATCATTTGTTGCATCTGCATGCATTGTCTGCTCCGTCTTTGCAGTGTACTCGGCAGATGTTGATTCTTTTATCGCACCGGTATTTGCAAATGATAAACCATCCATGCCCATATATGAAGCTTCCTTTACATATTCTAACTTATCACATGTTATGCTATAATTCTCTTATGTTCATCATATAAAAGAAGGGTATATTTCATGACTAAGAGTTTATTTATAGATTTTATGGAAAAAATGTTAGCATTTCCTCTCTGGATTAAGCAAACAATTTTCTTGAATCTTTCAAATGATTTAACAACATATTTGAGTAATGAATTTTTAGACGTACAAGAAGGCGACTTATTCCACATATATCGCCCGACTCTTTCCGATCTAGGGCAAAACGAGCTTTTAACAAAAGAATCGAAATATGATGACATGATATATTCTTTTTTAAATAGTTGTTCAAAGGGCATGTCATTAGTCGAGATTGCAATAGAAGGTAATTACACAATGGAAGAACTTTCTAAGGCATTTATGTTTTGTAAGACTTCAAAACTTTTTTCAAATGAAGTACCAAACCTTGTTGGTGCAGTTGCAGGATTTATTGCAGGCAAATACAGAACAGGCGAATACTTTATTCGTGCGGGTAAAATGACAATCGAACAACTCGATGAAGTATTAAACAAACAACAAGAAATGAATGATGCAGGAAAGCACGTTTTCATCGCTGAACTTATGGCGCAAATGGGCTTTGTAAATGAAAGAGATATTAAGAGTATTATATTTATGAAAGAAGAAGCGGGAAAAAGATTTTCACTTAATCCTGATGACATTCCAACCATTGCACTTGAAAAAGAAAAATTCGATTTACGAGTTGAAAATACAAAACTCAAAGAAGAAAATGAGATTTTGCGACAAAAAATGGATGCAATTCTGACCTTTATAAAAGACCATAAAATCACACCAACCGAAAATCCGGAAGTGTTTTAAAATGCGTATTGAATATATCCGCGATGGTTTGGTTGAAGAATTCCACGAAGGCAAATTACTGCACTATCTAACAGGGAAAAATGAAAAAATAGTTGATAAACAGCCGTATTACCTTCGTTCTTGCGCAAAACCACTTCAGGCAACTCTCCTGATTGATTATGGTGCAAATTTAACAGAAAAAGAGCTTGCTTTATGTTGCGGTTCTCATGCCGGCGAAGACTGCCATATTGAAGTTGCGCGCGGGATTTTGAAAAAATATAATATTGACGAAAGTTTATTAAAATGTGGAGTTCATGCCCCACTAGCACGCAGCATGCAAGATAAAATGCTGCTTATGGGAGAAAAGCCTTCAGCAATTCATAACAATTGCTCCGGCAAACATATCGGATTTCTTGTTTGTTGCAAACTCAAGGGCTGGGACATGGAAACCTATTACAAACCTGAACATCCGTTACAAATTGCAATTAAGGAAAAAATAAACGAGTTATGCAATATTTATACAGACCTCGCCTCGAAATCAAAAGTTTCGGTTCTTCCTCAAGGGGAAGACTTACCGATGTATCCTGTTACTACTGACGGTTGCGGAGTGCCAATTTTGAGCATGCCATTAGAAAACATGCTTATTGGTTACATTAACCTTCTTAGATACGAAAAAATTATAAACGCAATACAGAAATATCCTTATATATTCGGCGGCGAAAATCGACTAGACACAGAAATCATTAAAAACACGAGCGGCTTGATTGCAAAAGTCGGCGCAGGAGGACTTTGCATAGTCGTTAATATAAAAGAAAAGGACGCGTTTGTGGTAAAAATAAACGACTGTTCAATGGATGCTCGTAGATTTGCAGTACTTAATACGATTAACCGACTTGGATGGGGAAATATAGACTTTGATAACAAAATCAAAACCCTCCAAGGCAAAATAGTCGGCGAAATTATCGTAAAAAGCTTATAAATTATCCAAATAATTTAATACGGTGCTAATTTTACATTCATTTTCATTATACCTATTGGCACCATCAAGAATATGATACCAATCGTTATTGCCTAAGCTATCTACTGTCACAGAGTTGTTAATCTTAACAAGTTCGTCAGAACATTTTGCCAATTTACTTCTATCAATCTTTTTATACAAACAATTCCAATTAGCAGAACCGGTATCTACGTTTTTTCTTTTCAAAAAACCTAAAGTTTTATAACGATGAAAATTTAATGGCAAATTTTTAACATAATTCCAATTAAAAAATGAGAATCCTGGCCACAAATACCATATTTCAGGCGGCGAATCATAATATCTACCATAAACGGGAGCTGTACTTACGTATTCAGAAACATTAATATCTTTAACCGGAAATATATCATGATCAAGAAATGCAAAGTTATTTTTCCTTTGTTTAACAATATTCTTCCAAACCCAATTCAGTGCAATTGCGTGAGAATTACTATAACCGTTTGGAGTACTACGATCTTTTACTCTTATATATGTAACATTTTCCGATTGACAAATACTTCTTATTTCATTTGAGGAATTTTGATCTGTAGAATTATCGCATATAATTATGCAAAATTTACCGTGCAAAAATTTTTTCATTAGCTTAATTTGATATGCAATTAAACGCGGAGCATTGAACGCTATTGTAATTAAATCTACATCAGAGGAAGAATTATAATTGTTTGCATAAAAATCATCAATTAAATACTGTACTTTAAAACTATCTCTATATTGTTTACGATTTTTCTTTCTAGTCAAGCTTTCTTTAAAACTTACAAACAAATTTTTCATATTCCCTCCAAAGTTGTCAAGTTTAACAACTTTAATCTACTTCAAACTCAACATTATTGTCAAGTGTAACAAGTTTTATTCAAAAACTTGCCTTACGTGCGGTGTTCCAACTACAAGTTTTAAATGAAAATTAAATCAACGAGGTGTCATGGATAAAGATATTAATATAGGATACAGAATAAAAGAATTAAGAAAATCCAAGGGATTAACTCAAGAACAACTTGCTGAAAAAGTCGGCATTGATGACAAGCACCTTTCTAAAATAGAAAACAACAAACATCAGCCAACTTATGCAACACTTTGCAAAATCGCTGAAATATTAGATTTGCCAATCATTGATAATAAAAATTTTATTGAAGAAAATCCACTTTATCTAAAAGCAATTAGAATTTTAAATTCGGCACAAAACGATGAAGAAAGAATGAATTACTTAGAAGCATTAAAACTCGTACAAAAAATAATAAAAAATAAGTAATTAATCCAATACCATTCCCTTCTGAATTTCGCGTCTTATAAAATTTTTAGTAAATGGTCGGTCATACTTTTTGTACAAATCAACACGCATTTTTAAAATTTTATTATCTGCGCAAAGTACACTTACAGTTTTATCGTTACCACTACAATCTGTAACCACCCCAACACCATCATGAACCGTATCATTTTCAAAGATTTCTGCATGCGAAACCGCGAGGCAAGTATTACCACAATAGAAATACGCTTCTCCCCATGGATGAATTGCTCTAATCAACGCGTCATTATCTCCTGCTGTTTTCGTAAAATCAAGCTCTAAATCACAAGGGTGTGAATAATAGCTTGCTCGATCCTCTCTTTGAGAAAGCGGAATAATTACATCTTCCGACAAGCTTTTCAAAAGCTCACACACTACGCCACGAGCAACAAGAACCGTTCGTTCCTTTAGCGATTTTCCCGTATCAGAGGGGTAAATCTTGATTTCTTCCTGCGCTAAAATTGCACCTGTATCCAATTCTTTATCCACAAGATGAAAAGTAACTCCGCTCATCTTCTCCTGATTTCTTATTGCCCAAAAATAAGGATTGGGTCCTCTATATTTCGGCAAAAGAGAGGGATGTGCATTAATAGTTGCGATCTTAGGCAAATCATAAATTTCTTTATTGATTTTTTCACCCCAAGAACCTACTAGAACAACATCAGGATTGAGTTTTAGAAGCGCGCTCTTGAACTCTTTAGTATTCACGCCACTAGCTTCAATTTCGTGCAATGAATAACTTTTTATATAGCTGTACTCTGCTGACGGATTAATCAAATCACGCAATTTTCTATAAAATGGTTTGTATTTCAGCATGTCATTGCGAAACACCCCGACTATTTCAGCACCGGAATCAAGCGTTCCTGCTATCAAATTCGTAAACATTTCTCCATAACCGATAATTACAACTTTAAGCATGCTTCCATGTCCTTTTTAATTTGCTCCTTTAATTCTTCCAGAGAATTAAATTTTTTTTCCTCTCGAATTTTTCTATCAATTTCTATTTCAATTTCTTGCCCGTACAAATTGCCATTGAACCCAATAATATGCGCTTCCAACAACGGCTTTGCAACACTGCTGACAGTCGGTTTTATCCCCCAGTTTAAAACAACTTTATATTCGTTATTACAAGAAGAAACCGAAGCTAAATTCACCTTCCCACAATAAACTCCATACGGCAATTTTACAATTTGTTCCGGATATTCAATATTTGCAGTCGGAAAGCCGATGGTTCGCCCAACTTGATCACCCTGATTTACTACACCACTACGGGCTAATCTACTTCTAAGAAGTCTATTCGCCCTCTCTACTTCACCAACAGATAACAACTTCTTTATCAAAGTTGAACTAACAACATCATTTTCATCAGTCAATGCCGGTATACAAAAATACTTATATCCATATTTATCAGCATTTTCTTCTAAAAAAACAGCATTACCAGTTTTACCTTTCCCAAAAGTATGATTAAAACCCGTAGAAATAGAAATCGGTTTAAATTCTTTAACCAGATATTCAAGATACTCTTGCGCCGACATGCCGGCCACTTTACTAAAATCAAGCTCTACAATTTGACTAACACCAAGCAATTTCATCTTGCTTAAAGATTTTTCTCTCGAATAAATATATTTATACTCGCGATTGAAGTATTCAGCCGGCGAGGACTTGAACGTAACAAGCACACTCTCATCCGCATAAGCAAGCGCAGAATTTATAACTGCCTGATGACCTACATGCACACCGTCAAAAAAACCTAAAATCAACCCCTTAGTCATAACAATTAAGCTATTACGTTAAGATTTCCGCCCAAAATCTGCTTGTGGCAGAAATTTTGCCATTCATTAATATTATCAAAAATTTGAGGTAATTTATCAGCAGAAACCGATTTTTTACTTGTATAAGGAGTTAAAGAATTAAAAGCTGTATCTCCAATAGTCTCATTACTGCGACTGTTATAAAATGGCGTATTATTGCTCATTTTATAGCCACTGTTTTGATTACGTGAGATTGCAGAAACTAGCATATAAACCCCCCTTTGTAGAAACTATTTTATCACATCAAATTTTTTTGTGCAATAGGAAATGTGTATATTTTTTTGATAAATATATTGTAAAAAACAACGAGCTGCCTATTGTAAATAAAAATCATTTTTGATATACTTAGCATGTTAAATACTTAACAAAATTTTACTTAACAATTCTTAAAAAATTAAATTTTGCTGTTAAAAAATTTTTTGTTTTGTTTTTTAATGGGTATATAAGCTTAAATTATGTGTGTAAGGAGTGTATTTTATGAGAATTAATGCAATTGGTGCCGATTATGCAGTACGCAATGCGAAGAGTGTAAAAAGAAACAATACAGTTACGCCGGAAATGCAAACCCCAACATTACCACAAGGATATTCAATGATATCATTTAGAAGCGGTAATCCACGACATATCGCGCACATGGTATCAGAAGAACCAATCTTTGGGCTTAAAGGCGGTGGTGTAGGTACCGTATCAAATGACTACAACTTCCTCGATAAGGATGTTGATAAAATAGTCAAATTAATTCCTCTATACAACCAAGAAGTCGAATATAAAGCTGATGTAGATCCCAAAACAGGCAAAGCAAAACACCCTATGGGACAAGGAGTCAAAGTAAGATACATTCCACAAAACTTACCGGCTGACCACCCGTTTAAAGGCAAAGAAGGTTCTCCATTTATCACATCACAAGCTCTAGACAACGCAACTGATTTAACAAAATTTTTAGAGACACAAAAGAAATCAGTATTTCTTCTTGAAGAAGTAAAATCAGGAGATATGAGTTGGGGATTTGAAGAAAAAACACCTATTAAAATGTTCAAAGCCGTAAAGGATGAAAACCTTACCAGTGCAATGGACAGAAATGGCATGAGCAAGGATTTACAAAACAAGCTCGAATTTGTTTTCACACACGTTGATACAACGGCAAGCATGCCAAAACCTTACGCGGATGGAATGAGCTATTCAAGTTTAACCGGCTCTGATATAGAAAAAAGATTCGCTTCCGGTTGGCAAGGACAACCTTACGCAAAAGAAGCTAAAGCAACAGTCGAATTACTACCGGGATTAAAAGAAAAATTCAACATCGATCCAAAGTATATTTTATGTTCAGACGGGCAACCGATGTTTGCAATGCACTACGCAGCACAGAAAAACGCGGCAGGAGACGCTTACTGGAAAGATAAATTTTTAGGCGGCGTCGGACATAATATGAACGCAGGTTATGACCAACCAATGGGCGCAAGACAAGCAATTGTTAACCTCGGCGCTACAAAAGAAGAATTAACAAAACTTTTAAATAGCAAAGAATATATCGATGCCGTTAAATTAGGCGAGGAAGAGTCTTTCTTAAGAAAAACTGTTCTGAAAGATTTTGTAAGACCAAAAAGCGGAATGAATGCTTTTAACGTAGCAATTCACTACGCTAAAATGGGATATTCTCCAATGTTAACAACCGTTTCAGAAGGTTATCATCAATCATTAATTACAAACCCTCTGGTTTCTAATATGTATGCAGATTTGGTTGAACTTGATAAAATAGGAAGATTCAAAGGTATAACAAATCCACTAATGGATCCGAATGTTTCTCCGTTTAAAGATAGTATCTTTTTACCTGGATTTAAAGAAGGTGTAAAACTCAAATTAGCAAATGGCTCTTCTGTTACTATCAATAAATTGCAACATTTCGAAAAAGATAAATGCGACTTAAAAACTGTACGCGGAATCAAACAACAAAATAAAATAAACTTATTAGAAAGATTTGATTCTAAATTCATCAATGCAGAAATACTTGATAAGGATGGCAAAGTAGTTGGTAAACCAAATCAGGGCAGAATGAAAATACTTACAGGTTTACCGAACAAAGATGCCAAAATCTACGGCGAAATTTCAAGCGATTACATCAGCAAACTTAAGAGCGGCAAAGATGTAAAACTGGTTGTAAGCTGGGGACGTGGAGACTTACAAAAAGGAATGGATACTGTACTTGATACATTTGAAAAATATGTAGAAAAACATCCAAATGACAACACTGTATTACTATTGGGTGGTCCAATGGAAAACGAAGAAGCTCAAAAAGTTGTTGAGAAATTTAAGTTAATGGACTCTAAACCTAAACTACACGGCAGAATGATATTCTCAGAAGGTTGGGCTCCTGGAACAAGCTGGGCAATGTGCGCCGATGCAGCTTTATTACCATCCAGATTTGCTCCTTGCGAATTAACCGATTTGGAAGCAAAAAAAGCTCTGTGTACGCCAATCGTTCCAAATGTTCAAGGCATGGCACAAAAGAACTTTGATCCATCCATCGCGGAAGAAGTACTAAAAATGGATGCATATAAAGGAAAACACGAATTTTATATGACTGAAGAAACCGCACTAAGTGTTGCTAGCGAAGAAGCAAAAGCTAATTTTAACAAAACGAAAAACTCATTAATTAACGAAATAAGCAAAAAATATAAAGGACAAGTAAATCAGGATATTCCGGAAGAACTTTTAAAAGAGTCTTTGGAAGGAAACCCAAAATACACAAAAGCTCTAAAAAATCTCAGAGATTCAGTAATTTCTGACGAATTAGCAGACTGTATGGAAAGAGCGTTAATCACAGATAGAAATAACAAGAACGCGGAAACAATACTTGCAAACCAAGTAAAAGCTGACACAACATGGCTTGGCAACGCTTGGATGAGCAAGACCGGAAAATCATCTGGTCAACTTTATTTTGATTACCATTTCAACAATAAAGGTAAAAACATATCAAATAATGAGTTGATTAAACTTGATTTCTCCGGCTTGCATACAAATGGCGAAGGTGGCAACCACGTTCATTTTACAGGAAAAGCTAAGAAAATTGCTGCAGCAGCGCTCGGTGTAGCAGCTCTAGCTGGACTCGGCGTTGCTGGTTACAAGCAAGGTTGGTTCTCTTCCATACATAAAGAAGAAAATGTGAAAGAAGAAAAAAACGGCAGTTTATCTGCGATTGTATAACAAAAGCGCCCGAGCATTAAATGCTCGGGCGCTTCAATAAACGAGCGCGGCGGAACGCCGCGCTCGTTTTATATTTTTATATTTCATGCTAGAATGGATCTATGATTATAAAAACTTTTATTGAACCACCGATCGACAATAACAATTATTTAATAATTGATGAACAAACAAAAGAAGCTGCACTTATTGACTGTTCTGCAATAGATAATGACATTAATACAACTTTAAATGAATACGGAGCAACATTAAAATATATTTTGCTAACGCACGGGCACTTCGATCATATTGCAGGTATCAGGAACAATCCCGATATCAAAGTTTTTATGCACAAAAACGATTTGGAATGGCTCAAAAAAGTCAATCAATATTTACCAATGTTTGGAATGTCTGAAATTACTGTTCCACAAGTGGATGTTTTCGTGCAAGACGGAGATGTGATTAAACTCGGCGATTTAGAAATAAGAGTTCTCCACACTCCGGGACATACCCAAGGCGGAGTCTGCTATCTTATTGATGGGAACTTGTTTTCCGGTGATACAATTTTCAGAGAAGCCGTCGGACGTTGCGATTTAGAAGGTGGCGATTTTAACCAAATTGTTGAAAGCATAGAAAATAAAATTTTCACACTTCCTCCAAATACTCTTATTTACCCTGGACATGGCAAAACGACCTCTGTTGAATGGGAAAAAGAACACAATCGATTTTTGTAAAGTAGCAAATTATTTTATTTCAAGTTTTTATCTTATTGGAGGTAAAAATGGAAATAAGCGACATATCTGCCAATAATTTCAGAGGAACATTTGTTTTAAAACCAAAAACACAACAAGTCAGAGAAGCTATCCCTAATATAATTAAAAAAGGCAGACAAATTTTCTATGACATAAAATCAGAATGTGATGTTGTAATTGTTACTAAAGATAAATACGACAAGCGAGTTAAAGAATTTATTACTAAAGAAAGTGTTGACTTTGCGTATTACCCAGAAATCAACACTTCCAGTGGATTGGATGACCAAATGCCATCCATATTGAAAACATTAATGGACAAAAAAAACAATTGCGTAATTAAAAGCCTTAATTTGTTGGATAAATTTTTAGTTCCAAACAAATTATCTTTAACAAAACAAGGTAAATACATTCAAAAAGCAATAAATACCCTTAGATTAAATACTGATAATGCAAGAGTTCAAGTAGACAATAACGGAATGTTCTTTGTTCGTGATAATGCAAAACAGCGTACCATTGAAACTCCAGGATTTAAGGACGGCATGGCATATTTTTATATAAAACCAGACCACATCGCATATCAAGATTCGCACAGAATATTAGTAGGTAAAAACGGGCAAGAAATAATTAAAGAGTTTAAAACTCCTAAAGATTGGAAAATTTTTAATAAGGCATTCCAAGCATGAACAAATAAAAAAACAGGACGCGTAATGCGTCCTGTTTTTTGTACTATTGTTTACGCAACTAGCAACCGCAAGAGCAACCACCGATTTGTGAGTGGAAAGTTCTTGAAATAACGTCATCTTGTTGTTCTTTTGTCAACTTGATGAAGTTTACAGCATAACCTGAAACTCTCACTGTTAATTGAGGGTATTTTTCAGGATGAGCTTGCGCATCAAGTAAAGTTTCTCTGTTGAATACGTTTACGTTAAGGTGGTGACCACCTTTTTCAACATAACCGTCTAACAAATTTATTAGATTTTCTTCTTGTTGTGTTGTCATTTTTTTATCCTTTCTTTGTCGTTGTCAGCTCGCTAAAGCCGACCTACTGACTTATATATAGGGTTTTCTTACCCAACCCTCACCTTTCCCCTCTCTCTAAGGAGAGGGAATGTGAGAGAAATTTATTTATCTTAGCAACCGCAAGTGCCTTCTGAGCATCCGCAGTCTAATTGAATGTCAAGGTCGCCCATGAATACTTCGTCTTTTCCTAATGCGTTAGGAATGATAGAGAAAGTATTTGAGATACCGTCTTGAGCATCATTGAACGGAAGTTTAGCAACTGAAGCTAATGAAGCAACAGCACCGTGAGAATCACGACCGTGCATTGGGTTAGCACCAGGAGCTAGAGGAATACCTGCTTTCCTACCGTCTGGAGTGTTACCAGTTTTCTTACCGTAAACAACGTTTGATGTGATTGTTAAGATAGACATTGTAGGAATAGAATTTCTATAAGTATAGTGTTTTCTAATCATGTTCATGAATTTCTTAACAAGATCAACTGCGATTTGGTCAACTCTGTCATCGTTGTTACCATATTTAGGGAAATCTCCTTCAACTTCGTAATCAACAACAAGACCGTTTTCATCGCGGATTGTTTTAACTTTTGCATACTTGATTGCAGAAAGTGAGTCAGCAACAACACTTAAGCCTGCAATACCTGTAGCGAAGTATCTCTTAACGTCTCTGTCATGAAGAGCCATTTGTGATCTTTCATAGCAGTATTTGTCGTGCATATAGTGAATGCAGTTCAATGTGTTAACATAGAGACCTGCTAACCATTCCATCATATCTTCATATTTTTCCATTACTTCATCGTAGTTAAGGTATTCAGAAGTAATTGGTCTGAATTTAGGACCGATTTGTTCTTTAAGTCTTTCATCTACGCCACCGTTGATTGCATAAAGCAAGCATTTTGCCAAGTTAGCACGTGCGCCGAAGAATTGCATTTCTTTACCTACAACCATAGAAGATACGCAGCAAGCGATTGCATAATCGTCACCGTGAGTTACTCTCATCATATCATCGTTTTCATATTGGATAGATGAAGTTGTGATAGAAATGTGAGCAGCGTATTGTTTGAAGTTGTGAGGTAATCTCTTAGACCACAATACTGTCAAGTTTGGTTCTGGAGCTGTACCCAAGTTTTCAAGAGTGTGTAAGTAACGGAATGAGTTTTTAGTAACCATGTGACGTCCATCAATACCAACACCACCGATAGATTCAGTTACCCAAGTAGGGTCGCCAGAGAACAATGAATTGTATTCAGGAGTTCTTGCGAATTTAACTAATCTTAACTTCATGATGAAGTGGTCAACCATTTCTTGAGCTTCTGATTCAGTGATAACACCGTTTCTCAAATCTCTTTCGATGAAGATATCCAAGAAAGTAGAAGTTCTACCAACTGACATTGCAGCACCATTTTGTTCTTTTACTGCTGATAAGTAACCAAAGTATAACCATTGGATAGCTTCTTTTGCGTTTGAAGCAGGTTTTCTGATATCAAAACCATAAGTATCGCCCAATTCAGCCATTTCTTGAAGAGCTCTGATTTGTTCAGCAATTTCTTCTTTCAATTGAATTTTGTCAGGAGTCATTTCTCCGTCAAGAGAAGCGTGTTGAGCTTTTTTATCTTCGATTAATCTATCAATACCATAAAGAGCGATTCTTCTGTAGTCACCTATGATTCTACCTCTGCCGTAAGCATCAGGAAGCCCTGTTAAGATAGCTGCGTGACGAGCTTTTCTCATTTCTGGTGTGTAAACATCAAATACACCTTGGTTGTGAGTTTTTCTGTATTTTGTGAAAATTTCAGAAATTTCAGGATCAACTTCATAACCATAAGATTTGCATGAAGTTTCAGCCATTCTGATACCACCGAATGGTTGAAGAGATCTTTTTAGAGGTGCATCAGTTTGTACACCAACGATTTTTTCTAAGCTCTTGTCGATATAACCAGCACCATGAGAAGTGATTGTTGAAACAATTTTAGTGTCCATATCAAGAACACCGCCGTTTTCGCGTTCTTTTTTGAATAATTCACAGCATTCTTCCCAAAGCTTAGTAGTTGCTTCAGTCGGTCCTGCTAGGAAGCTTGAATCACCATCATAAGGTGTGTAGTTTTTTTGGATAAAATCTCTAACATTGATTTCTGACTGCCATTTGCCACCTACGAAATCAGTTGTAGAAGATTTTTTTTCTAATGTTAATTCTGACATTTTCATCTCCTTGTCTTTACCGCCAACTTAAGAGCGGATTTCTATTACTAACCTTAACAATATTATATCGCCAAAAAAAAATATGGTACAGTTGTAAGAACAACATTTTATTAAATTTTTATAAAGCAATTATGTCTGAAATAATAAAAAGGTTCGATATAAATTGTCGAACCTTTTTCAATATTTATTTATTTTTTATTTCCGGTGTCATCATCTCCAGAGAAGATATCTCCCATTTCAGCCCCAAATGCACCACCGGCAACCGCGCCTCCAATCGTGTAAATTGCAGCTAATCCAATACCCACCGGACCAAGTGCCGCCAAACCTGCCATTCCTGCCAAAGTACCACCGCCAATAATCGCACCGCCTGCGGCGCCACCTGCAGCAGTACCTAAAACACCGCCCAAGATTTTACCACCTTTGCCTTTAAACGCTACGGTATCTCCGACAGTTTCATCCTGCGGAACATTCATTTTCTTCTGTACAACACCCTTCTGAGAATATTTTGGTGTGCTGTACGACATAATCGCACCTACTTTCATAGCACCCCCTTATCACTAAAAATACCACCTATATTTTAACAATACTGAAAGCATGTGTCAAGAAGTCTGATAGTGCAAATAAAAGTTATACGCAACACAATATATCTAAGCGTTTATTTGCAACCACAACATCCACTCTTACAATTCAAGCATTTATCGGGCATTTTATTCTCCTTAATGTATTCCTGAAAACTCCTAAGCCACTTTGGTTCTTTACAAGAGCATTTTTGCATAAAACTAAGATAGTCCACAAACCTGCTTAAAACTTCATCCGGCATTGAAAACTCTAATTCTTGTGCATAATCTTTTTCTATCATCAAGACATCTTTCAAAAAATTTTCAATAGTTTTATGACGTCGCATTTTTTCTTCTGCAGCTTTTATTCCTTTGTCAGTAAGCGTTATAACCCCATAAGGTTTATAATTTATAAATCCCTTTTTCGCAAGCGATTTTACTGCTTCCGAAGTCGATGCAGCATTTGTCCTGACATTTTCAGAAACATCACGAACTCTTGTCGCACTATTTTCTTGCACAAGTTCATAAATCGTAGACAAATAGTTTTCAAGACTTTTTGTAAGTTCTTTCATAAATTAAGTATAGCATAAATTTATTTTTGGTATAACATATATTTTATGGTATGCCATAACGTGAGGTAAATAATGGATTTAATAGAAAAAATAAACAAATTAAAGAAAGAAAAAAATGCGATAATTCTCACACATTGTTATCAGCAGATTGAACTTGATGAGATTTCTGATTTCATAGGAGATTCTTTTTACCTTAGTAAAAAAGCAAAAATTACAAATGCGGATATAATTGTTTTTGCAGGAGTACATTTCATGGCACAATCTGCAAAGTTACTCAATCCTAAGAAAAAAGTTTTACTCCCAAACTCAAATTCAGGTTGTTTTATGGCTGATATGATTAATGTAAGACAATTAAAAGAATTCAAATCAAATCATCCTGACGTTCCAGTAGTGTGCTATATTAATTCTACTGCAGAAATCAAAGCTGAATGCGACATTTGTTGCACAAGTTCAAACGCTTTAAAAGTCGTAAAAAGTCTCAACGCAAACAAAATATTATTTTTGCCGGACACGTACTTGGGAAAATGGATTGAAAAGCAACTTGGAAATATAAAAATTATTACATACAACGGTTTCTGTCCTACCCATTTAAAAATTCGAGTTAAAGATATTGAAAACGCAAAAATACAATATCCAAACGCAAAAATTTTAGCACACCCAGAGTGTCATACATCAGTTTCAAGTATTGCAGATTTTGTCGGCTCAACAAAAGAAATAATGGATTTTGCAGCAAAAAGTTCAGAAAAACAGTTTGTTATTGCAACAGAAAAAGGCATTGTTGACAGACTTAAACGAGATTTTCCACAAAAAGAATTTTTCTTAATCAAAAATGATATTATTTGCCAAAATATGAAATGGAATACACTTGAAGATATATACAATGCGCTTAAATTTGAGCAACACGAAGTAAATATTTCACAAAATGTATTTGATAGAGCAAAAAGAACAATAGATAAAATGATAGAGGTTTGTAAATGAATATATTAGTGGGTTTATCAGGCGGGGTTGACTCCGCAACAACAGCATTAATTCTAAAAGAACAGGGGCACAATGTTATTGGCGCAACAATGTCAATTTATCGAGAAAAATTCAACACAAAAGAAAACAACTTAAAGCAACATAAATGCTCTCATGGTGCGTGTTATGGAGCTGACGAAAAAGAAGATATTGAAGAAGCTCGCAAGATTGCAAAACAACTTAATATTCCTTATTACGTATTTGATTGCGTTGAGGAATATGAACAAATTGTACTTGAATATTTTAAATCCGAATATCTAAAGGGCAAAACTCCAAACCCTTGTATAAGATGTAACTCCCTTGTTAAATTTGGAGTTTTGCCCGCTCTCGCTCGTAAGCACGGTCTTTTATTTGATAAATTTGCAACAGGACATTACGCAAGAGTTGAGAACGGATTGCTTATGCGTGGTATTGATTTAAAAAAAGATCAATCATATTTTTTGTACAGGCTGACAAAAGAACAGCTTAAACAAATTATTCTTCCATTGGGAAATTACAGAAAGGAAGATATCCGAGAAATTGCTAAAAAGGGAGGACTTAACGTAGCAGAGAAGCCTGATTCACAGGACTTTTATGAAGGCGATTATAATGAGCTTTTAGGAATATCTCCTCAAAAAGGAAATATTGTTGATACTAAGGGTAAAATTTTAGGAGAGCATGAAGGTATTTGGAATTACACAATCGGCCAGAGAAAAGGGCTTAGAATTTCGTCTACAGAAGCTCTTTATGTTATTGAACTGAGGAAAAATACTAATGAAGTTGTTGTGGGAAATAAGGATAAGACTTTTTCCGATAGGTTAGTTGCATCTGATTTGAATTGGCTTGTGTTTGACAGATTGGAAAAAGAAATTGAATGTAAGGCAAAAATTCGTTCTGCTCAAAAACCTGCTGCAGTAAGAGTCAGACCATTGGGAGAAGAAAATATTGAAGTTCTATTTGAAGATATGCAAAAATCAATAGCACCGGGGCAGTCTGTGGTGCTTTATGATGATGAAATTGTTTTAGGTGGAGGAATTATACAATGAATAAAGATGAATTATTAAAACTATATGATTTGGATTTGGAAGAGCTGATTGCAATGGTTGAGAAACTTCCTTTCAGCCGAGAAATTAAAGTCTGTTCCATTATCAGTGCCAAGACCGGTAAGTGTGGCGAAAATTGTAAGTATTGTTCTCAAAGTATACATAATCACGCGGAAATTCATTGTCATCCGCTTTTGGAAGTTGAAGAAGTAAAGCGTGCTGCTTTGAAGGCAAAAGAAAATGGAGCAACAAGGTTTTGTATTGTAACTTCGGGACGCGGCGAATCAGGAAAAGATTTTGAGAAAATTTTAGAAATGATTAGGGCTGTTGCTTCAATAGAAGGTATTCATTGCTGTGCATCTCTTGGTCTTTTAACGGAAGAACAAATTAAGCAGATTAAAGAAGCCGGTGTTGAGAGGTTTAATCATAATATTAATACTTCTAAAAATTATCACAGTAAAATTTGTACAACACATAATTTTGAAGATAGAGTTAACACTGTAAAAATGCTTGAAAAATATGGTATAGAGGCTTGCACAGGTGTAATTCTCGGTATGGGTGAAACAAGAGAAGACAGAGTCGATATGGCACTTTCTCTTGCGGAATTGAATCCAAAAACTGTTCCGATTAATGTTTTAAATCCAATTAAAGGGACTCCGCTTGAAGGATATGAAGATAAGATTTCGGAAGAAGAAGTTTTGAAAACTATTTGTATATTTAGACTTGTGATGCCTGATACTATTTTGAGATATGCGGGCGGGAGAAGTACACGACTTTCTCATGACGCTCAAAAGCTTGGTTTAAAAGCTGGTATAAACGGAATGCTTTCGGGTGATTATTTGACAACCAAAGGAGTTGGTTTCAATGAAGATTTCGACCTCTTGCAATCTTGTAAAAAATGAGTATAATAGTAACTCTAAAGGAGTTTAAGTGTGTATGAATTTAGAGCGTGTTTCTATGTTTAAATCTCAGTTAATTCGCAAAAATTACAATGAGATATATGCGCATGAGTTAGCGCATAAACAAGCTGGCGGTTTGCTTGCAGGTCCGATTGTGATTGAGAAGAATTCAGAGGGAATACCTGTCGGTGGGCATGTTTCAATTAAGATGCCTGTTTTAAACAAGGAAAACCCGGAAGAAACAATTGCACAAGCAGAAACTGTATTTAGAGCAGCGATGGCTCCTTCTGACCCTTCTGCGCAAGATTATAGAGTGGCAGCACAGGCAAAAAGGATTGAGACTCAAGCAAAGAGGTTAGGCTACTACGCATAGGGGTAAAAACAATCGGTTAATTTTGTATCTAAATGTTTTGTTGTTTAGTTTTTACAAAAAATAAAGGTAAGCCAATTACTATTCCGAAAATCGGAACAGCCCAAAGTATTAAAAGTAATTGACTCCATTTTATATCTCTCAACCGTTTGCTTGCTGCAAACAATTTAAATGCAAACATTAAAAATAACAAAATAGCTTCAACAATTACCATAGATTCTTTTTGGTAATAAATTGCAACTATTATGGCAGACAAAATGAATAAAACAAATTTTGTTATAAAATACGGTAATCTCTCAATTCTTCCCTTGAAAGATAATGGATTGTTGTTTTTTATTAAGTTGGATTCTAAAAAGTCTTCTGTTTTGTTTTGATTTTTTAAAACAAGTAATGACACTATGATACCCATTATATAATATATAAATGCAGAACCGAGTGCTAATATTATGAATTTGTGTATGGCATCTGATAATGGCATTTGATAATAAACAGAATAAATATATGTACCAAGCGTTAAATTAGCAATTACTAAAATGATATCAGAATACAATAAAATATTTTTTACTTTTACAAAACATTTGTGATTAGTATATAAGCCATATAAAATTACTATGTATAATAAAGTTATATCTAACAATCTTGCCAAGCCGGAAAAACAATTACCGCCATATGTAAAAGTTCCGATATTATGTATTATGTATCCGGCATCTCCCTTAAAAAGAATTAATCATGTGATAAAAAGAGCGATAAATAGTTTAATACTAAGTGCAATATTTGTTAATTTTGTATTCATGTATCAGATGCCTCCGGAAATCTAATTTAATGACACTATTTTATCATAATAAATTTGATATTACAAGTATAACTCTAAGTTGGGGTTTCTACTCCAACAACATGTTATTTTTTCATTGCTTTCGACCTTAACTCCCTGTGGAAAGTAATTGCAAATCGGTGCGCTTCATCTCTTATGCGTTGAATTAAGTATAACGCATTGGATTCACGTGGGAGCATGATTGATTCTGATTGGTGCGGAAGAAAGACTTCTTCTTCTCTTTTGGCGAGCGAAACAAAATCAATACCTTCAATTCCAAGCTCTTCAACAATTTGCATAACGCTTGATAATTGACCTTTGCCGCCGTCGATTATGATTAAATCAGGTTTCTCCCATTTTGGCTCGCCTAAACGCACAAGACGGCGTGATAAAACTTCTTTCATTGACTGGAAGTCATCAGGTTTGCCTTCGGTTGATTTTACTTTAAATTTTCTGTAAGCAGTTTTTTTAGGCAGCCCGTTTTGGAAAACTACCATTGAAGCAACAGTATTTGTACCTTGAATATGTGAAATATCGTAACATTCAATTCTGTTTGGGAAATTATTAAGTTGTAATTTTTCAGCGAGATAAGAACCTACTTCATTAAAATCGTCACGAATTTGCGCCATTTTCTTTAATCTCGCATTCTCCAACAAATTACCGGCATTTTTTAATGCCAATTCATATAATTCTTTATACTTACCTTTACCATAATTAATAACAACTTTTTTGCCTGAAAGGATTTTCAACCAATCTTCATAAAGAGCTTTATCACCAATTTCTTCCAAATCCTTTGAAATGATTTTATCTGGAAATTCCAACTTCAAACCTGAATAATAATCTCGGAAAAATGTTTCAAAATATTCCTTCTTATCAATATTATCAACAAAATAGAAAAAGTCCTTTTTATCAATCAAACGACCTTCTCTAATCATCATGATTACAACTGCAAGAATACCATCTTCATACAATACCGCAATGATATCCTCATTGAGTTTTGTATTTTCGTAAACGACTTTTTGTCGTTCCAAAGTTTTTTGCAAATCCAAATAACTATCACGCATTTTTGCGGCTTTTTCAAACTGTTCAGCTTCAGCGTATTTTTGCATTTGGACTTGAATTTGTTTTAAAAGTTCTGACTGTTTACCGCTCAAAAACAATTCTACTTGTTGAATTAACTTTTGGTACTCTTCGGGTGTAACTTTGCCCTGACAGGGTGCTAAACACTTGCCGATGTGATAATACAAACAAGGTCGATTTGAGAACTTCGGGGTTTTGCATTGCTTCAATGGAAACAAACGCTTTAAAAAATCAAGCGTTGCATACATTGCACCAATATCTGTATAAGGCCCGTAAAAGCGTCCTTTATCTGGATTAAGATTCTTTTTGCGCACAACCTGAATCCGTGGAAAATCCTCATCAGTAATCAAGAAATACGGATATTTTTTATCATCTTTTAGTAAAATATTGTACTTTGGTTTATGCTGTTTAATCAAATGCGATTCCAAAATAAGAGCTTCTACCTCGGAATCAGTAATAATGTATTCCAACTTTTCTATCTGAGAAACAAGCACAGTTGTTTTCGCACTATCGTGTTGTTTATGAAAATAACTATAAACTCTGCGTTTAAGATTTTTCGCTTTTCCGACATAAATAATCTCGCCATCTTTATCATAATAAAGATAGCACCCCGGCTGTTCCGGAACCAGCTTAATAGTTTCTTGCAAAATGTCGTTCATATTATGATTATACAATATTATTGCAAAAAGCTGAAATAACAAAACAAGTCTGACAAACTAAAGTTCTTAGCCTTCAATCAAAAAGTTAACATGACCTGAGTATTCTGGAGAAAGCTTATTTGTATCAGTAAATAAATAGCGTGTTGTTGCTTTTTCGTTTACATGATAATTTATATTAACACCCAATTCTCTGGTTGAAGGTTTAAAAGTAACATCTCTGCTGTCAATAACTTGTCCGAACTTATTATAGCGCTGGGACATATTTCTGGTCTCAAACGCAAACTGATTATGTGAAGCGTACCCAGAATTCGCCAGAGGAGTTTTTATCGTTTCATAAAATGCCGTCACATTCCCCTTATTATCCCAAACGGTTGCAATGCTATGCGTATTGCCCTGTTTAATTATTCGTTTAGCTCTAACAATATCACCATTTAACGCATTTACTGTGGTATAAGTAGTAGTCCCTTTACGTCCTGACTTTGCATAACAAGCCAAACCGTTCTTTGAGACATTACCCAATTGTTTGCCAAATTTCAATGATTGCACTAATTTTAACCCATTTAAAAATCCCATATATGCTCCTTTGTATATTCCCCAACATCTATATAAAGTCTATGTTTATTAAAAAATTGCGTATTTCAGATTTATTGGTTTACATTTGTTAACACAAAAATCCCATCAGAAGAATCTTTATGCAATTTTTGTTAATATAAATCCGACTTACATTATTCAAAAAACGGCTCTAGATAATGCCCTGTATATGAATTTGGATTTTGTGCAACTTCACGCGGAGTTCCGCAAGCAACAATTTCCCCTCCGTCATTTCCGCCTTCCGGACCTAAATCAATTACATAATCCGCTACTTTTATTAAATCAAGGTTATGCTCAATAATTAAAATAGTATTTCCGCTATCAGCAAGTTGCTGAATAATTTTGATTAGCTTATCCAAATCATGCCAGTGTAAACCTACAGAAGGCTCATCCAGCAAATATAATGTTTTTCCTGTCGCACGCTTGTTGAGTTCAGCCGCCAATTTAATTCTTTGAGCTTCACCACCGGAGAGCGTTGTAGCGCTTTGTCCGAGTTTTATGTAATCCAATCCTACGTCATTTAATGTTTTCAACTTGTTAGAAATTTGCGGAATATTTTCAAAAAACTCGTACGCTTCTTTTACACTCATCTCGAGGACATCTGCAATGGTTTTTCCTTTGTATTTAACTTCAAGTGTTTCATTATTATAACGTTTACCTTTACAAACATCGCATTTTACGTAAACATCAGACAAGAAGTTCATCTCTATTTTCAAAACACCATCTCCGGCGCAAGCCTCACAACGTCCGCCTTTTACGTTAAAGCTAAAACGTCCGGGTTTGTAACCACGCATTTTTGCTTCGTTTGTTTTCGCATAGAGTTCTCTAATCGGAGTAAAAACATCTGTGTAAGTTGCAGGATTAGAACGTGGAGTTCTGCCAATAGGTGACTGGTCAATGTCTATGATTTTGTCTATGTTTTCAAACCCCAGAATTTCATCCACACCTTGTGGCTTTGGCTTATTTTTGCGCAACTTGTGTACAGCATATTCATAAATCAAATCCTGCATTAATGTAGATTTACCTGAGCCTGAAACTCCTGTAAGAACTACAATTTTTCCTAATGGAATATCTAAATCAATATTTTTGAGGTTATTTTTAAACGCATTACGGATTTGCAAGAAACTTCCATTCCCTTCACGTGTTTGTGTCGGAATAGGAATACTGTATTCACCGCTCAAATATTTTCCTGTAATAGAATCCGGTGCTTTAATGATTTCATTCACTCCACTGCCCTGAGCAATTATATTTCCGCCATTCACACCGGCTTTTGGTCCGATATCAACGATGTAATCAGCATTTCTGATTGTATCTTCATCGTGCTCGACAACGATAAGAGAATTTCCCATATTACGAAGTTTTAATAGCGTTTTAATCAATCGGTCATTATCACGTTGATGCAACCCTATTGACGGTTCATCAAGGACATAAAGCACTCCTGAAAGTCCGCTTCCAATTTGGGTCGCAAGCCTGATTCTCTGAGCTTCACCTCCAGATAGAGTGCCGGAAGTTCGAGCGAGATTCAAATAGCCTAATCCCACATCACAAAGGAACTTAAGCCTTGCACGTATTTCATCTAAAATTTGTTTGCCGATTTTCATTTGAAAATCAGAAATAGTTAAATATAGCTCACTTACAAATTCATACGCTTGATCAACCGGCATGAGGCAGAATTCGTATATATTAATACCGTTAATTCTAACCGCGAGCGGGAAAGGTTTAAGCCTTGCGCCTCCACATTTTTCGCAGGGAGTCGTCACCATGTACTTTTCTATTTCAGCTTTCCAATATTCGCTATCGACATTGTAATGCTTCATCAAAAACGGAATTACACCGATAAATTTTTGCATCGAAGTTTTATAACGTTTGCTTCCAAACTCTCGTATTCGCATCGGAATACGCTCATCCGAACCATACAATATAATATCTTGGTGTTCTTGCGGCAAATCTTTGAACGGAATTTCAAAATCAATATCATACGCAGCTTGAACGGCTTTCAAAACATCTTCATAATAACTTGTCGAAGATTTACTCCAAGGATAAATTGCCCCTTCTTTTATAGATTTATTCTTATCCGGAACAACCAAATCCGCATCAATTTTAAAATCAACACCAAGTCCTCCGCATTTATCACAAGCACCGTAAGGCGCATTGAAAGAGAAAATACGCGGAGACAATTCTTCAAAACTGAGATTACAATCAGGACATGCGAGTTTTTCACTGTAAATAATTTCTTCCGGCTGAGTTAGATTGGAGGTTGACCCTACAACATCAATCAGACAAACTCCATCAGCCTTTTTAAGAGCAATTTGTACACTATCTGCAATTCGAGAGCGAGCTTCCGGCTTTACAACAACACGGTCTATTACTACAGAAATTGTGTGAACTTTCGTTTTCGCAAGCTTAATTTCATCTTCATCAAGATTATATATCTCACCATCAACCTTTACACGCACAAACCCCTCTTGGCGCAATTCCTCAAAAAGCGATTGATATTCACCTTTTTTACCTTTTATAATCGGAGCCAGTATTTGAATTTTTGTTCCGACTTCCAATTTCAAAATGCTTGCAACAATTTCATCAATTGTCTGCGGCTTAATTGGTTTTCCGCATTTGGGGCAATACGGAGTTCCGATTCTTGCATATAAAAGTCGTAAATAATCATAAATTTCAGTAACAGTACCGACCGTTGAACGCGGATTGTTACTTGTAGATTTTTGGTCAATAGAAATCGCAGGAGTAAGCCCGTCTATATAATCAACATCAGGCTTATCCATTTGTCCTAGAAATTGACGTGCGTATGTGGAAAGACTCTCTATATAGCGTCTTTGCCCTTCCGCAAAAATTGTATCAAAAGCCAGCGAACTCTTCCCTGAACCTGAAACTCCCGTAAAAACTACCAATTCGTTTTTAGGAATTTCCAAAGAGACATTCTTTAAATTATGTTCTCTAGCCCCTTTTATAACGATTTTGTCACTCATATCAAAATTATATCACCAACGAATGAAATAAGACAAAATAGAAGAAGTCCTACATCGCCATTAACAATTCGCGAATAACTTTTGTTGCTACAGCGGTAGAAGCTCCGCTTGAATCATAATCAGGAGCCAATTCTACCACATCAGCGCCCACGATATTAAATTGAGACAAGTACTTAAACCATCCGACAAGTTCTTTGAAATCAAGCCCACCAACTTCCGGAGTTCCTGTTCCAGGCATTATTGACGTATCCAAAACATCTAAATCAACGGTTACAAAAATATTCTTATCCTTAAAACAATCCAACTCAGAATGTTCATGAATAAGAGTTTTATGTTGTTTCATCAATTCAAACTCTTCTTTCATGCCGGAGCGAATACCAATTTGCTTAAGATTTTCAAATCCAACTATATTTGCTGAATGTCTTATTACAGCAGAATGAGAAAGCGGCTCTCCAATATATTCTTCTCTCAAATCCGTATGTGCGTCAAAATGCACAATTGCCAAATTATCAACATATTTTGAAACAGCTTTGATTTCGGGCAGTGTAACCAAGTGTTCTCCACCAATTCCGAACACTCTTTTGCCGTCTTTATAAATTTCTTCAACATTCTTTTCAATCAAATCAAGGGACTTAACCGTATTTCCAAGAGGAAATTCCAAATCCCCCGCATCATGAAAATTACAATCTTCCAAGTGCTTATCAAAATAAGGAGAATATTCTTCCAAACCCCAACTTGCCAATCTTATTTGTTCCGGTGCAAAACGTGAACCAGGACGGTAAGATACAGTACCGTCAAACGGCATTCCCAACATTACAATATCGGAACTTGCATAATCACTATTTTGTCCCATCCAATTTCTATCCAAAAACGGTCCTGTTAACATCTTTTTCTCCTTTTTACTATTTTGTTACATTATATTATAAATAAACGCGCAAAAAAAATTTTTACGCATTTTTACAACAATATGAATATTTTACCAAACTACATACAATATAATAGACCTGCATTTTATGCAACAAAAAAGCAACCAGATTTTCCGACAAAAATCCAATTAACAGAAGTTGAACAGAAATTTTACGAGATTTTAATGGAATTGCACAGAGTAGAAAGCGATATAAAAACTCAAAAGCAAAACTTATGGAATATGTACTCTGCGCAAGACCGTGGCGACTATAAAGAATTACTAAAATTAAGACAAAGTCTGCTCGCAAAATTAAGACGAATTGCCAAAAAAGAATCAAAAGACTATTGGGATTTTGTAAGAGATATCAATGTAAAAAAAGAATACAACAGATTTGCGCCAAAACTTCTAAAAGCTAAAACCGAAGAAGAATTAAGAAAAGCCATAGAGATTATTTCAACCTACAATCTTTTTAGAAAAGCTGAAGAGATGTTAGAACAAATTATCTTAAGTAAAAAGTTTTAAACGCAAGAAAGGCGGTCATAATGTCAGATATATCGTTTAAATCAACTTACCGTATTCCTTTGGTAGAACAAAATGTTACACGAGCCAAAAGACAAGCTCTTAAAAAAATGGCATCAAAATACCAAAATGTAGTGTATCCGAAAGGTGAGCAAGGTAGCGTCAGAGTTTCAATAAGAAAAAGACTTGACGAAGGATTTGAACAAAAATTAAGACAAATTGGATTTAAAGTTTTTCAAAAATTTGAAAAACATAACATTCCGAAAACCGAAGACAGAATGGATAATTATATAAAAAAAGAACTTAAACGTGGTAACTACCAACAATTCGGAAAACAAAAATAAAAAAAGGTCGGGTCGAGTAAATACTCGACCCGACCTTTTATCCAAAGTTATACTCTAGCGAGTTTAGCTTCACTTTCTAATTGCAACGTTACAGTTGTAATATCACAAACAGAAGATGGTCCAAAGTATTGAACAGCCCCTGGGAAGAGGTATCTGTCATTCATTGCCCAGTCTTCTCTGTTTTCTTCCAACTTCTTGAACACAGGTCCATCAAGTTCTACAAGAGCTTTCTTGATAACCGGTTTCATTTCACCATGACGTCTTTCCATGTTCATCATCATTGTTAAAGGAACACCACCTGCAATCCAATCATTAGCAGGTTCAGTAAGATTTCTTACTGAAGAAAGATATCCGGTTAATCCAAAGTTAATCAAAGCGAATGCATTGAAACCTAATGAATAGCAATAATCTGCATCAAAGTTAGAAGGGAATGCACAACGTCCTTCATATCCAAAGAAGTGTGATTGTGTTGAGAACTTACCACTGAATTTTCCTTCTTTCTTTAATACAGCCAGTTTTTCTTCTACCATTGAAATTAAAAGTTTTTCTGTTTCGATTTTAGAAACTTGAACGTTACCATGCGGGTCTCTGTCCATCAATAATTGTGATTTAATAAGAGCTGGTAAAGATTTGAATACAGAAGAATTTTCACTAGATAAAGAGTTTTCAATAATTGAAATTTTTTCTGCATCTGTTCCGTTTGAATATTTAGAATCTTTTTCCAATGAAGGCATAATGTCATTCAAATTAGCAATCATTGATTTTAATTCAGGTACAAATTCAATTAAACCTTCAGGAATAACTGCAATACCAAAGTTTTTACCATTTTCTGAACGTCTTACAACAATATCAGTAATGTAATCAATAATTGAAGCCAATGACATTTTCTTTTGTTCAACTTCTTCTGAAATCAAAGTAATATTAGGTTGGGTTTGAAGAGCAGCTTCTAATGCTACGTGAGAAGCGCTTCTACCCATAATCTTTACAAAGTGCCAGTATTTTTTAGCAGAGTTTGCATCTCTCTCAATATTACCAATAAGTTCCCCATAAGTTTTAGTAGCTGTATCAAAACCGAATGAAATTTCGATTTGTTCGTTCTTTAAGTCTCCATCAATTGTTTTCGGACATCCAATAACTTGAATACCCGCATTGTGTGCAACAAACCACTCTGCAAGAAGAGCTGCATTTGTATTAGAATCATCACCACCGATTATAACAACAGCAGAAATGTTCAATTTTTTGCAAACTTCCCAAGCTGATTGGAATTGTTCTTCTGTTTCCAATTTTGTTCTACCCGAACCGATAATATCAAATCCACCGGTATTTCTGTAATCATTGATGAATTCGTCGTTAAATTCAACATATTTACCTTCAATGATTCCGCTAGGTCCACCTAAGAATCCATAAAGATTATTTGAAGGGTTTGCTTGTTTTAAAGCATCGTATAAACCTGCAATAACGTTGTGTCCACCAGGGGCTTGTCCGCCTGATAAGATAACACCCACATTTTTTATTCCACTTGGTACAGATTCTGTAGATGTTTGGAATGTTACGGTTGGTTTTCCATAAGTATTTTTGAATAATTCCTTGATTTCTTCCTTGTTTGCAACAGCTTCTGTAGCAGAACCTTCTTGCGAAACAAGGTGATTAATACCATTTGCCAATGAAGCAGGAAGCTTTGGCTGGTATTTCAATCTCTCAATTTGTAATGGTGATAAATTTGTCATAAAAAGTTTCCTTTCTTCTCTTGACACGATTATATCATGAAGAAAAACGGCAAAAAATATTTTTAGCAGTTTTATACGTAATATGAACAACAATATCTCATTTAAAGCAAAATTTATTTCACCCGCAATAATTAAACAAGCTTATCACTCCAGAAACTTACAAGACAAATTCGCATCATTTATTGAATTAAAAAACACAGAAGGTGCTGACAGAGTGGCAATAAAAGAGTTAGAAAAAATTTGGGGTGATAGAAAAGGATTTGTAGAACAAATAGCACGACATGTCGAAGCCGATTATTTTTGGAAAAACAATGATAGGCGATATTTTGCTTTAACACTGCAACGCGAGCAATTGGATAAACCAATCGCTAATAAAATATTGGGAATAGCGGAAGTCGAAAACAAAAACAAAAAAAATATTGGTCTTACCTATCTGCAAGTACATCCGGATAACAATTTTGCTTCATGCGACAGAACCTATTACAAAGTTGGAACGGAAATGTTAAACTCACTAAAAAAATTATTTCCTAAAAAAAACATCTCACTTGTAACAACGGAATTTGCACGTAAATTTTACAAAAAAAACGGATTTTTGAGTATTGGCAGAGGCAGCAAAATGATATTTAAGCATTCAACAACAAAAGACTTGCCCAAATAACAATTATACCCGACATAATTCCGGTAATCGCATAATGCCAATCACCATACTCATGCGAGAGCGGCAAAAGAGTATCAAAAGAAATATAAATCATAATTCCAACAACTGCAGCCATGAAAAATCCGACAAAAACCTGAGGTAAAAACCAGTGCAACAAAGCCAACCCAATAAGTGCACCGAGCGGTTCTGTCATGCCCGTCCAGAATGAATACCATATCGCCATACGTTTCTTCCCCGTCGCGTGATATATCGGCAGAGCAACCGCAATTCCTTCCGGAATGTTATGTAACGCAATCGCAAGGGCTACTGATATTCCTATTGTTACATCCTGCGAAGTTACAAGAAACGTACCCAAACCTTCAGGGAAATTGTGCACAGCTATTGCAATAGCCGTCAAAAGCCCTGCTCTTTTTATACAACTGTGACGCGTAGAAAGCTTGCTTTCTACATTAATATCATCTTCTACATGGTCTGGTAAAAATGTATCAATGAGTTTAGAGATAATTGCACCTGCAATAAAACCAAAAAACATAATCCAGTGATAATCTACAGGATAATAATTTTTAAGCAATTCCTCCGCTGTAGAAAGAATTTCCGTAAACGAAACAAAAATCATAACTCCGGCAGAAAATCCCAATCCTAACGACAGAATTTTCAAATTATTTTTCTTAACTAAAAATGTTATAAAACCGCCAATAACCGTAGCAAGTCCAGCTAATACAGTCATTAATAAAGGTACTTTCCAATTCTCAATCATGCCTTTATGGTAACACAAAAAAAAGAAAAGAGCCAAAAGGCTCTTGGAATTAAGAATAGCTGGAAGTATGAAAAAGATTTAATAATTATATTAAACGTCAGCAAGGAACCAAAATCTATTAGCGAGTAGGGCAATCTTAAATTCAATCCAAAATCTATTTTGCATAAAAACAAGAGGCGGGAACACTTTGCGTTCCCGCCTCTTTGTTAATTATCAACTTAAATTAGTCCTTTTTAACAGTGCTTTTGATATGCAATTCTCTCAACTGTTGCAATGAAGCCTCACCCGGAGCATCACTCATCAAACATTTAGCGCTTGCATTCTTAGGGAATGCAATTACATCACGGATTGAGTCAGTTCTGCATAACAATGCAACTAATCTATCCAAGCCGATTGCCAAACCTGCATGAGGTGGTGTACCGTATTGAAGAGCATTAACCATAAATCCGAATTTTTCAGTTGCTTCTTCTTCTGTCAAGCCTAATGCTTTAAAGATTTTCTTCTGAACTTCTGATGAGTGGATTCTCACTGAACCACCGCCTAATTCAGTACCGTTATAAACGATATCATAAGCAATTGACTTAACATTACCTAAATCACCACTATCCAACTTATCCAAATCTTCCAAGTTAGGAGATGTGAATGGGTGGTGCATTGCCATATATCTTCCTTCTTCTTCTGAGTATTCAAACATAGGAAAGTCTACTACCCAAAGAAGGTTGTGTTTGCTTTCATCAATAAGATTTAAAGATTTACCAAAATGCAATCTCAATCTGCCCATAATATCATATACAGCTTTTGGCTTATCAGCTACAAAGAAGATAATGTCGCCAGCTTCTGCACCAGCTCTTTCTTGAATTGCTTTTGCTTGTTCTTCACTTACAAATTTCAATACAGGAGATTTTGCAGTTCCATCTTCGTTGTAAATAATATTTGCGAGAGCTTTTGCGCCAAATGATACAGCAAGTTTTGTAATATCATCAATATCTTTCCTTGAATACTTAGCGCCTCCAGGGATTCTGATACCACGAACAATACCACCATTTTGAAGAGTTTTCTTAACAATTTCAAATTCGGATTCAAGAATAATATCGCCGATGTCGAACAATTCCAAACCGAATCTTGTATCAGGCTTATCAGAACCAAATCTGTCCATTGCTTCTTGCCAAGGCATTTGAATAAACGGAGGCTTAACTTCTACACCTGCTGCCTTGAAAGCTTCAACAATCAAACCTTCAACCGTATCAATTACATCTTGTTGTTCTACAAAAGACAACTCCATGTCAATTTGAGTAAATTCAGGTTGTCTATCCGCTCTCAAATCTTCATCGCGGAAGCATTTTGCGATTTGATAATATCTTTCAATACCGCCAACCATCAACAATTGTTTAAAAATCTGCGGTGATTGAGGCAAAGCAAAGAACTTACCCTCTTGAACACGAGACGGAACTAAATAGTCACGAGCACCTTCCGGAGTTGTTTTGATTAGAATTGGTGTTTCAACTTCCAAGAAACCTTCTCCGTTAAGATAGCTTCTTACTGCCTGACAAATATTGTGTCTTGTAGTTAAATTGTGCAACATTTTTTCGTTTCTAATATCAAGATATCTGTACTTCAAACGTACATCTTCAGAAACATTTTCATCACCAAGAACAAACGGAAGCACCTTTGATTCGGAAAGAATTTCAACGGAATCAGGATACATCTCTACCTGACCAGTCGGATATTTTTCGTTATATGTTTCTTCCGGTCTTTTTGTTACTTTACCCTTTGCTCTGATTACAAATTCACTTCTTACTCTTTCAAGAGCTTTATGAACATCTGGGTTAATCTGAGGATTCGCAACCAATTGGAAGAACCCGCTTCTATCTCTAAGTTCTATAAATAAAATTCCGCCTAAGTCTCTAACTGTAGAAACCCAGCCACATAGTGTAACTTCTTCATTCAAATTGCTGAGATTAAGTTCCCCGCAGTTATTTGATTTCATTCTGGTTTTCAATTTAATATCTCCCTATTTTGTATTCTTAGTGCCCTAAAATCGTAACAAAAACAGGGAAAAATGTAAAGAAGGGGTAAATAGATTAAGGGGGCAGTAGGTGAGCAGAAAAGATGACACAAAAAATCATTCTCTTCTTGCAATGTTTAAAGAAGCTAAATTAGAGCTTATAAAAACAATGCCTGAATAAACTCTTTTGAATCAAAACTTTTCAAATCTTCCATTTGTTCGCCAACTCCGACAAGTTTTACCGGAAGCCCAAGTTCTTTTGCAATAGCAAGAACTATTGCCCCCTTTGCAGAACCGTCAAGCTTAGTCAGTGCAACCGCTGTAAGATTAACACATTCTTTGAATACTTTTGCTTGTTGAAGCCCGTTTTGTCCTGTATTTGCATCAATTACAAGAACACTCTCTCGCAAAGATTCCGGTGCATTTTTATCAATAACCGCCTTGATTTTTGAAAGTTCTTCCATTAAGTTAAACTTGTTTTGTAAACGCCCTGCCGTATCAACCAATATCACGTCATACTTTTCATTACGAGCCTTTTGTATTGCCTCATATACGACCGATGCGGGGTCAGCCTTATCTCGTCTCACGATATCGGCTCCCGAACGCTTTGACCAAATATCAACTTGTTCTTCCGCAGCCGCTCGGAATGTATCACCTGCTGCTATCAAAACTCGTTTTCCTTCTTGCTTGAAGCGATAAGCCAATTTTCCAATCAGCGTCGTCTTACCCGCGCCATTAACACCGGTAATAAAATAAATGTTAAGTTCCCCATCTTTGTAGTTTAATTCACAAGAGCCTGCCGAATCAAGCGTTTTTATAAATTCTTGTTGCAAATACTCTTTAACTTCAGATGGTTTAATTTTGTTCTGACCACGAAGTTTATCGACAAGTTCAGAAGCGTAATTCACACCCAAATCCGCGCTTATGAGCATATCTTCCATATCATCAAGGACAAAGTCCGAAAATGTTTCCTCTTCCGCCACAGAATCCACAACATTACCGACAAGCGCTTGTGCTGTCTTTGATACCGTTGTTTTTAGTTTATCGAAAAAGTTAAACATTTTTACTCCTGTTAATGCTAAACAAATAAATCTATTTACATAATTTGTATATTATTTTTTTCAATTTCGTCCTTAAAAGATTGTGGCAAATCTTCAAAAATATTGACATCAACCAAAAAAGGCACATTACTTTCTGATAATATTGCTTTAAGCTCAAATAAATATTTGTCAGGCGGAAAGTTCTTTATTGTTAAATCCAAATCGCTTCCATCGTGCGCTCTGCCGTTAATACGACTCCCGTATGCATAAACTTTAGAGTTAGGACAAAAGTCTTTTAAAATATCCAATAGCATTTTCAAATCTTTTGGTTCAACAAAAAGACTACTCATTTTCAATGACCCTTTTTAAGTTTTTAACATCGACCAAAAATAAATCCACTAATGTCAATGTTTCTTCTGCAAAAGCTTTTCCATAATCGTGAGCGGTATTGTTGCGATTATCTCTGTATTTAAACCAACGTTCCAACTCATCTTTCGCAATCAAAGAATGTTTTGCCGCATTGCGGAACAAGTCTTTGAAAGTTAAACTATCTACAGCTTTATTTGAAGGGAAATACGGTACAATTTTTTTCTTCAAAAGTTTTCCGGCTTGCTCCAGAGTCAACTCAAAACTTTTGACAAGAGAGTTCCTGTACATTTCATAGTCAATAGAACCCTCTTCGGATGCTTTGATTGACGCATATGATTTTTCTAATGTAAGAATACATTTTTCTAAAATTTCGGTATTAATTGACAATCTTTTTGCCTCCAATTTCTACAAAACCCCGCTCACAAGAAGAGAAAGTCCGCAAAACTTGTTTACTTTAAGCCGTTTTCAACAATAACCTTAGCCAAAATGCCATTTACAAAAGATGAAGAATCTTCTGTTGAATACTTCTTAGCAAGTTCAACAGCTTCGTCTACAACAACTTTTATTGGAGCACCTTTTACAAACAAAAGTTCCGTAATTGCGATTCTTAAGATATCTTTATCCATTTTTACAAGTCTTGAAATATCCCAACCGTTTGAATACTTCTGGATTTCAGCATCAACCGCTTTATTATTTAGCTTGAATTGTTCTGCAATTTCTACTGTATAATTTTTAACTTCTGATTGATTTTCCAATGTTGCAAATTCTGCGATTTCTAAAGCCAAAAGTGCTTTTTCGGCAACATCAATCATAGTATCCACTTTATTTATCATCTCATCAGTCATCGGGATTTTAACAGGTTTATTCTTTGCACCCAACGGACGTGATAAATTAGTTTCGTGTTCAGCTTCATAAGAATCCAATGCGTCTTTAATATCAATCAAAGAGCCGACTGTTAAATTCAATTCCTCAGAAGCTGAATTAGATAAAATTCTCACCGATTTGAGCATAATATCTTCAAAATCTTTTCTGGAATAATGTGTTATTTCTTTATCAAATTGAGAAAATAGTATAAGTGCTAATTCTCTTGCTGCACGTCTTGCTTGCATAAATTTTTCTCCTATATTATCGAATATAGGAATATAGTAGCATGAAATAATTTGATTTTATACACTATTCTCCTGAATATAAAAAATGTGATATAATTATTAAGGTTTAGGAGGAAAATATGACAAAAAGAGCGATAATAATTGTAATAGACTCAATGGGGATTGGTGCAATGCCTGATTGCGAAGCATTTGGTGACACAAAAGAATGCAACACATTGAGAAATGTATGTAACTTTAACGGCGGACTTGATGTACCTGTTTTGGAAGCAATGGGAATCGGAAACATTCAAGAATTTAAAGGAATTAAAAAAACTGCAACTCCTATTGCACAATACGGAACATTGCAAGAGAAATCCAAAGGCAAAGATACAACAACCGGTCACTGGGAAATTGCGGGACTTGTATCCGAACAGCCGTTCTCTACATTTCCAAACGGTTTTCCAAAAGAATTAATTGATAAATTCATTGCAGAAACAAACTGTGGCGGAATCCTTGCAAATATACCTGCAAGCGGAACTGCAATTATAGAAAAACTTAATAATGAACACCACAAAACAAAATATCCAATCATGTATACATCTGCTGACAGTGTTTTCCAAATTGCGGTTGACACGGATCTAATCCCGCTTGATACACTTTACAAGTGGTGTGAAATTGCACGCAAACTTCTTGACGAAGGTAAGTACAACACCGCTCGTGTAATTGCTCGTCCTTACAAAGTTATAGACGACAAACCTACTAGAATTTCTAAAGACAGAAGAGACTATTCTATGGTTCCGCCAAAAGCAACCGTTCTGGATAAAGTTAAAAATGCAGGTGCAAAAGTTATCGGCATCGGAAAAATCGAAGATATTTTCTCAAAAGCCGGAATTACACACGCGATTCACACAGGTTCTAACAAAGAAGGACTTGAACTTACCATAAAAGCGCTTGACGGAACATTGGATTTAGATAGCATTAAATACGCTGACGTAAACATTACAGACAATGAACGTGAAATAATTTTCACAAACCTTGTCGACACCGACATGCTTTTTGGTCATAGAAACGACGCAAAAGGCTACGGCAACGCAATTGAAGAAATTGATGATTATTTAGAAAAAATCTTGCCACTTATCGGCGAAGATGACCTTTTAATAGTTACGGCAGACCACGGATGCGACCCAACAGTTTCAGGAACAGACCACACAAGAGAACAAGTACCGGTTCTTTATTACTCAAAAAATATTGAGCCAAAATCTCTTGGTATAGAATTAGGTTTTGATACAATTGCAAAACGAGTAGAAAACTGGTTATTTTAAAATTTAATTTTACATGTATAATGAAGATATCTAAACAAATTGGCGGAAAAACAAATGTTAACCGACCAAATATATAATAAAAAGGAGAAAAATAATGAACGTAACAATTAATGATTCTTGTATCGGATGCGGCGCTTGCGAATCAATTTGTGACGCAGTGTTCCATGTTGAAGATAGAGCAGAAGTAAAAGCTTCTGCAATTGCAGGCAACGAAGATTGCGTAAACGAAGCAGCTAATGCTTGCCCTGTTTCTGCAATCGAAGTTGAATAATTATTTTTAAACAAAAGGGCGGACGCACATTCTGTGCGTCCGCCCTTTTGTATTACCTGTTTAACTAACAAAAAAAGCTCCTCATAATGAGGAGCTTTTTTGTTTTATATTTTCTATTCGTAAATATAACCGTTTGTTAAATCTATCTTCAATGGACCAAGAAGTCTTATGTTAACAACTTGTCCTGGGATTGTAAGCACTTTTGCACCTTTGAATAATCTTCTCCAAAAACCGAGTTGTCCCGGATCAATAGTTGCAACTCCGTAAAGCATTACTGCTTGGTCATTTGGAGTAACAAGAAGCTCATTCTTGACAATCACTTCACCGTTTTGTTTAAACAATTTTGCTCTTTGAATGTGTTTTACTTGACCTTTCAAATCACTGCCTTCAGAAATCAAAAGGTATCTGTCTTTTGTAACAATATTCTTTGGAACTTTAGCTGTATAAATATCAGTTACATTAGAAATTTGTGAACCAACAACTGTTTCCATCTTGATTGGGAAAATTGCACCGGCAGGAATAATACCGATAGAACCTTGCACTCTTACATTATCAACAATATAACCGTCTGCAGTTCTTTTTTGCATATTTTCTGCAAGTTTTGCGTTTGGATTAAGTTTTGCTTCTTGCATCATTTTGTAAAGGATTGCAGCTACTTCTGCTCTGTTTGCAGGTCTTTCTGCTTCTAATTTGCCTTCATTTCCCGGCATAACAATAATTAAATCTAATAATTGAGCCTTTCCTGCTGCAATTAAGAACCATGCCGGCATTTGAGTGTAATCCTCATAACTTTTTGCAATAATATCTTGCGCTCTTTGTTCACTAATTTGTTGCGTTGTCAAAGCGTTAACGGCAATTGTAATAGCTTCTGCCCTTGTTACAGATTCATAAGGTCTGAACCTTTGACCGTCAGCATCAGGAATTAAGTCAAAATATACAGCTTTTTTGATAATTTCATAAGCCCAGAAACTCGGCTCAATATCAGAAAAGTGGATATCTTGCGTTACACTTGCATCTTCTTGCCCGAGAGCCTTGATTGCCATAGACGCAAATTCTGCTCTTGTAACAGGAATGTCAGGTTTATAAGTACCATCAGGATAACCGACAACAACACCAACTTCTGTTAAGAATTTGATGGATTGGTATGCCCAGTGGCTTTCATCCATATCAGTATAAAAAGCTTGTGCAGGGCTGTTGAACATCATTAAAACAGCTAATGCAAACACACCTTTCATTAATTTTTTGAACATCAATAGTCCTCCTTTTATCATAATTCTTTTATTTTAATCCTATCTTAAATAATCTGTTAATGCAATTTTTAAAATGCAGATGTAAATTTTTGTAACATTTTTAATTTTTCCCTAAAGTTTTCAGAAAAGCTGCCGTTATATAAAGGTATGTAAGAATAAAGAAAGGCGGTTGTGTTATGACCAAAATACAAAATGAAATTGCTAAAACCC
>CAZCZF010000008.1:0-46658 GCA_964503025.1 uncultured Vampirovibrio sp.
TTGTTAAAGAATTGAAAGATGACTCTATCAGATTTATCTCTACTTTGATTAAATAGTTTTATTAAAATCTTTTTGAAAGCTTACATCTTTGTTGATTTTAGTAAGCGTGTTGGTTTTAATATTTTTCATTTTAATAAAATCGTTCATTTTGTTGTAGTCAAATGCATTTTCCCAACGCGCGATTACAACTGTTGCAACGCAGTTTCCGATTAGGTTAACGGTTGTTCTTCCCATATCTAGGATTTGGTCAATGCCTAAAAGAACGGCAACGCCGAGGATTGGGATGTTAAAACTTGTAAGAGTTCCGGCAAGAACAATCAAAGAAGCTCTTGGTACACCTGCGACACCTTTAGAAGTGAGCATTAGAGCAAACATTATTACTAATTGTTGTTCCAATGACAAGTCGATTCCGACTAATTGAGTAGAAAAAATAACAGCCATTGCCAGATAAAGAGTTGAGCCGTCAAGGTTAAATGTGTATCCTGTTGGCATTACAAATCTGACAATGGATTTCGGAACTCCGAATTTTTCCATTATAGACATTGCTTTTGGCAATGCTGCTTCAGAACTTGCAGTTGTAAATGTTAACAGTGCCGGTTCTTGAACGGCTCTTATTAGTGCTCGCAAAGAAATCCCAACGATTTTGCAAGCTGCGTACATTACAATCAACACAAATACTGCAAGTGCAGAATATAGAGAAAATATTATTTTTCCATAATTAAATAGGATTTCAATACCGTTAGAACCTACTGTGTATGCTATTGCGCCAAAAATACCGATTGGTGCGAAGAGCATGACGTATTCGGTGAATTTAAACATGATTGAAGCAACGGAGTTTAGAACGTCAAGTACTGGTTGAGCTTTTTTGCCGACTGCACATATTGCGAGTGCAAAGAATATGCAAAACACAACGATTTGTAATAAATTACCTTCTGCCATCGCTTGGAAAATACTTGTCGGGCAAAGGCTTAAAAGCAAGTCTCCGAAGGAATTGTGATGAGTAGTGGATGCCATTTCTACGATTCTGGTTAGTCCCGTTTGTTCAGAAGCGATATTTGCGATTCCGACTCCTGGTTTGAAGAGATTTGCGAATCCTAAGCCAATTATAAGTGCAAAAGTTGTTACAACTTCAAAATATGCAAGAGTTTTTACACCGAGTCTGCCAATACTTTTTCCGTCTCCGTGTCCTGCAATACCGACAACAAGTGTAGAAAAAAGTAATGGCGCAATAACCATTTTAACCATTCTTAAGAATATTTCAGCAAGTACATGTGTTTTTACGGCAAATGCCGGAAAAGCCCATCCTGTAAATATACCTAAAAATAATGCTATAAATATTGCAATTGTCAGCTTAGAGTGTTTCAAAATCTTTTTCCTTCCTCCGATTATTATACAACAAACATTTTTGTGTTAGAGAGAAAATTTCAAAGTTGTATATTTTTTGTGCGTTTAATTTGTCATAAATATTTACAAAATAAGGGATATAGATTGACACAATATCATGTTCGTCCTAATATTAGGGTACTCTAGTTGAAATTTTCTTGCCGGATTTGACGGCTAGAGGGATGACGTACCCTCTGTTATACAGAGGTTAGTCAAGAGGGGTAAACGGACTCCGGTTTTTCCAATAACAGCCGAAAGAAGCTTATCTCTAAAATAGTAAAAAGGTAAAAGGAGAAAAATTATGCCTACAATGAACCAGCTTGTGCGTTCAGAACGTAAAAAGCTAACAGACAAAACCAAATCGCCGGCTCTTATGGAATGTCCTCAAAGACGCGGCGTATGTACAAGGGTTTACACAACAACCCCTAAAAAACCGAACTCAGCTTTGAGAAAGGTTGCCAGAGTCAGACTTACTAACGGATTTGAAGTAACTTCTTATATTCCGGGTATCGGTCACAACCTCCAAGAACACAGTGTTGTTCTAATCAGAGGCGGAAGGGTAAAAGACCTTCCTGGTGTTAGATACCACATCGTTCGTGGTACTTTAGATACAGCAGGTGTTGCTAACAGAACACAAAGCCGTTCTAAATATGGTGCTAAGAGAGCTAAAGGAGGTAAGAAATAATGTCTAGAAGATCTAAACCGGAAAGGAGAATTCCTGCAGCTGACCCTATTTATAACAGTGTAGATGTATCAAAATTCATCAACAGAGTTATGAGACGTGGTAAAAAATCACTTGCTGAAAAAATATTCTATTCAACAATTACAAAAGTTGAAGAAAGAACAAACGAAAAGGGCTTGGAAATTTTCCAAAAAGCTCTTACAAATGCAACTCCATTGTTGGAAGTTAAAGCAAGACGTATCGGTGGTTCTACATACCAAGTACCTATCGACGTTAAGCCTGACAGAGGTTTTGCTTTGGCATCTTCATGGATTATTGCAGCTGCTAAGAACAGAGGCGGAAAATCATTTGTTGAAAAACTTACAAGTGAATTAATTGATGCTTCAAACGGCAACGGTGCAGCATGTAAAAAACGTGAAGACACCCACAGAATGGCAGAAGCTAACAAAGCGTTTGCTCATTACAGATATTAATAACACACGTGGGCAACTGCTCATTAGACAACATATCTGAAGCTCCGATTTATTCGGGGCTTTTTTTATATTTTTACATTAACTCGTCAATGCAATTTGCAAGTTGTCTTTGTTCGTTAAGTACAATATTTAGTAAAGTTCCCATTGCGGAAATTTCTTGACTTTTGTCAAAATTATATTCGCAGTAATTTTTTGCAATCTCTAATAAATCGATGCTTGATATAATTTTTTCTTCAAGAGAATTAAGTATTTCTAAACTATTTTCCATAGCTATATAATACAAAAATGATTTATTTTTGTCAATAGTATATTGGAAAATATATTAAAAAACATTATTATGTAAAACTGCAAACCAAAATACAAAACACCTGTAAATTTTTGATTTTTGGGGAACTAAATGGTAGGTATTTACATCGTTATGTTAGTTTTACTTGTTGTTATTAGCGCCAAGTTGTATTTATCAGCGGCTTTGATTATTTCTTCATCGGCAGAAGGAACAATTATCAATCCTATTCGGCATTGAACAGCTGCGTTTACGTCGTGGAGAGTTATTGGCATATCTGAAGCAAGAATTGCGTCTTTTGCCATTTCGCATGCATAATTCAAAGCTCCTTCGCAAGACGAAGATTGCATTCCTTGAGTAATAGCAGAGGTTTTTAAATCTTTTGCAATGACAATTGCTTGTGAAGTCACATGTTTTACGATTTTCCAAGCAAAAACTGCGTCTTCAATTAATTCTACCGTTGGTTTTGTTTTTGACACAACTTTGAAAGAATCTTTATCAAGTTCGCATAAGTTCGGAGTTTGAGTCAATGTGCCGAGCGGAGTTACTCTGATTTCATTTGACAAAAACTTTTTATAATCTTTTAGCGGGGTATTAATAGTAACATAATTGATTTCGCTATCTTCAAGAAATTCCGTTGCGTTTTTGGTAAACTTAGGGGCAACGATTGTTTTTACTTGTTTTAAGATTTTGGCGGTATCGCTATCAACTTCCGCCGAAACTACAAGTGTAGAGTTTATAAAATCTATAGGATTGCTATCCATAGCATTCATTATGGCTTCAGACAATGTTTTTCCAAGTGCTGTGGCTACAATTCCGGTTGCTGAAACTACAACCGCTGCGTTTACGTCAAAAAATTCGCTTACGATATTCAAACCGCTTGTAATATTTAGAATTTCTATGTAAGAAAGCTTTTTATTAGAGGTATAATTAATTGTTTTTTCGTTTCTTTCTATGCTTGCATTTTGATGTTCGTTTATTCCGCGTGTAATTTTAAATTCTTCTAATTTCATTTTTTATCCTTTATATTTCTAGTTTTCGTTTGTACCGCCATTAATAGGTATCGGTGCCAATTGCGGTTGAGGCAACTCTGTTCTTTCCGATTTAACTTCTACCGTTGGCACTTCTTTTTTCTTAATCGGGGTTAAGGTGCGTTGTAGCGTTTCTATCGGTTTTATCGGGGTTGTTGTAACAGCATTTTCTTCCTTGGTAGCTTCTTCTTGTTTTTTGGCATTCGCATTATCTTCGAGGATTTTTTTTGATTCGCTTTGAGGAATGATAGAAACATTTGAGGCTTTAAAAGGATTCAAAATTATTTCAGGGTATTCAAAATCTGAATTTCCATAAGGCGCTGTTGCAACACTCATGACGTCTTTCCAAATAAGTGCCGGAACTGTACCGCCTGTAATCCCGCCCATTTGAGAGTTATCATCATTGCCGACCCAAACCCCTGTTACAACATCAGGTGTAAATCCAATAAAATAAGCGTCTTTGCTATCATCAGTTGTTCCTGTTTTTCCGGCAGCAGGCTTGCCAATGTTAGCAGCGCGTCCAGTACCGTTTGTAATAACTGTTTTCATGATAGCAGTCATTGTTGCAGCTGTATTAATATTTAAAACCTTGCTTGTACGAGCCTTTTTAGCTTCGTATAAAACAGTTCCTCTTGAAGATTCGATTCTTTCAATTGCAAATGGTTCTACTTTGAAACCGCCATTTGCAAATACACCATACGCGCGAGTCATTTCAAATAACTTTACACTGTTTGAACCAAGTGAAATAGTGTAGTCATAAGGAATTGGAGTTGTAATTCCCATTACCCTTGCAAGCTGAATTACCGGTCTTACTCCAATTGCATCCATTAATCTCGCGGTACATACGTTTGAGGATACCATCAATGCAGTGTACAAAGGAATCGGGCCTCTGTATTTATTGCCGTAATTTTTAGGTGTCCAATCACCTGCTTTGAAAGGCAAATCGTCAATCATGTCGTTCGGTGAGTAGCCTTTTTCTATTGCGGCTGTGTAAATAAATGGTTTAAACGCTGAACCGGAAGGTCTTGCTGATTGTGAAACTCTGTCATATTGGCTTTTTGTATAATCTTTTCCGCCAGCATAAACGAGTATTCTTCCGTCAATAGGGCTATAAGAGAATACGGCTGCTTGGTTTTTGTCTTTGGTTAATCCCCAAGCTTTAAGGTTCTTGAGTATAGCTTCATTTGCTTTAACTTGAGCATTGTAATCAAGCGTTGTAATGACTTTGTATCCGCCATTTACAATATCATCTTCTGTAAATCCTAGCTTGTGCATTTCTTTCATTACGTAATCGCAAAAGTACGGAGCTTTGTTTGTTGCATACATTGTAGGCATTGAAGAAAGATTGATTGGCGCTTTTTTTGCTTTTTCATAAGTGTCTTTATCAATGTATTTCATTTTGTACATTCTTAAAAGCACTTGATTTCTGCGTTTTTCAGCAAGCTTTTTGTCGTTATACGGAGAGTAAACTGATGGCGCTTGTGGTAAACCTGCTATCAACGCCATTTCCGGCAACGTAAGTTGGTTTAAGTTCTTGTTAAAATATATTCTTGCAGCGCCTTTAACACCGTACGCACCTGAACCTAAATAAACATTGTTCAAATACATTTCAAGAATCTCGTCTTTTGAAAGTGTTTTTTCGATTTGTGCTGCAACTTGTAATTCTTTTATTTTTCTTGTGAATGTTTTTTCGTTGGAAAGGAATAAAATTCTTGATAATTGTTGAGTTATGGTACTAGCGCCCTGAACAACGTGCCCTGCAAGAACATTAGCAACCATTGAACGAGCCAGACCAACTAAATCATACCCCGGATGAGAGTAGAAATTTTTATCTTCTGTTGCAATTAGAGCTTTAACGAGGGTATCCGGAACTTCTCTTAATTCAACTTTCGAATATGTGTATGCGGCAAATGTTTTTATAACTTCGCCGTTATCTGCGCAAAAAGTTGTTACGATGTTCGGTTTGAGAGTATTAAGATTTTTAATCGGCGGAAGTGACGTTAAATAAAGCTTTAAAGCCATCATTCCTGCCAAAGCTACACCAAGTACAAAAACCAATATTCCCAATACTAACTGTAATAACGGATCCTCAATTGATACGCGGTTTGAATTTTTTTTCTTCCTGTTTTTAGGAACATAATTTGCCATAAAATAATCCTTTATTGATTTTATCTCTCAACCTTGATACTATATTATTTTAGCAAATAAATATTCTTGTGGGGTTTTTTGTAGCGGAATGTTAAGTTTTTTAACTATTTTGAAGAATGAATTTCTTTCGTATTTTGTGCCTGAAAAAATGGAATACAAAATTACCGGAAAATGCTTAAAATGCGGAAAATGTTGTCGTTATATGTACAGTTTTGATACGTATACAACTACTGATTTTAAAATAATGCAATTTCTTTTTCCCGCTTATAAACGATTTTACATAAGAGGAAAAGATGAAGACGGAAATCTTATTTTTGCTTGCAAATATGTGACAGAAGATGGTTTGTGTTCGGTTTATGACAAACGTTTGAGGATGTGTAGAAATTATCCTGCAAAAAAGATTTTTTACCCCGGAAAGCTACATGAAGGTTGTGGCTACAAAGTGGAAGAAAAAAACTTTGAAAGCTATTTGAAAAAGAAAAAGTGATTTGCTCTTTTATCGCAATTTCGCTTTATAGAAATGGCGGTCAAAAGCCTCACGCAACACCGGACGCAATTCTCCGTTCGGAACCATTCCAATCAAAATTTTTACAAGTTTAAATAAAATTTGTTTTGGAAGTTCTTTTAAAGGAATTTTTCTTTTGATTTGAGTAAAAATTTCTTTGTTTTTCTCTTTATTACCCAATATGTTTGCATTGCCGTTTGTATCTTTGATGACATTGTCATATCTTAAGATTAAAATGTGTTTGTTTTCTAAGTACTTTTTATATTCCTTCAAGTTATGTTCGATAATAAGCATATAAATTTCTTTTCCGGAAAATTTTTCTCTCAGTTGTTTATAGTATTTTTGTATATTTCCCTCAGATTCAATTGCGTCTGTGCATTGCCAAATTAAAAGAATTTTTTTGCTTTTGTTTATTTCTTGATATAATCTTGTAATTCTGCGATTGTATTTCTCCATAACATTTTTGTACTCATCATCAAATGGTATTCCACATCGAAAATCATGCAGAAATCTGATACCGGAGCTTTTGTCGAGATAAAAATCGTGTTTCTTTTCTGTTGTATTAGCAGGCTTTTCAAGCTTTTCCAAAGTTTCTTTATTGCAATATCCTTCAAAGTTATTTAATAAATAATTTATACGAACTCCTAAGTCTCCTCCGATAACCCAATCAAAAGGGTAAGAAAAAATTTGCAAATTAAACTTTCTTATCCAAGATGTGCAAGAGCAAAAAGCTCCGATAGAAAATATTAAGTCAAATTTTGTATCAAACAGCATTATTTCTCATCTCCAATATTGCGAGTATCGTATCACAAATTGAGAAGAGCTTCAAATAGGAAAAAGCTTATCCTTGTGCTTGAATGGGCCTTATTTTGTTTATATCATCAGCAATTTCGCATTTTGCTTCAGTGTTTACAACACTTTGCAAAACTGCTCCAGTCTCCGCTCGTTCGCGCTCGAACCACAAAAACAAGACTTTGTCTTGTGGTGGTTCTCATCCATCTTTGCAGATTTAAGCCAAAACAAAAGCGAGAACAAGTCTCGCTTCTGTTTTAACAACAAAAACTCCCGGAAATGGATTCGAACCACTGTTGGAAGAGCCAGAATCTTCAGTCCTGCCGCTAGACGATCCGGGAATATTTATTATTACCAAATCTGCCAGAACATTTTTTGATTCTCGTTAGGAATCGCTGATTCTGAAAAAGTCTTACGTACCTTTTCAGGCTTCTTCACATTTACCTTCGTTTCTTCTTTTATAGTAGCTTGATCTGCGCTATTTACAACATTTGTTACATCTTTTTGCAAAGGATTGTCATAATCTTCTACTTTTTGAAGAGTTTTTGCACCCGGATCTTTTCCTAAAAAGTGCATTCTGCCCAAATCGTCAGTGTATATTGTTGAATGGGCAAATGCTTGCGCCGTTAAACCAACGATAGCCATAATACCTAATGAAATCAACATTTTCTTTTGCATAATACAAGTCTCCTTAAGTTTTTGTATCAACATTATAATACAAAATCTATAAAGCAACAATATTAACAAATTTTATTTGATTTTTATTTGTTCTGTTATGTCATTTCCTCCATATAGAACTACACTTTTTGCAAACACATAATCGTAATTCTCCTGCTTAGCTTTTTTACTGATTTCATCCTTTATGCTTTTTTCTATCGCGTTTAATCTCGTTGAATACTCTCTCTCTAATGCACTCTTCTTTGCATTAAACTCTTTTGTATATTTGTCCTCTAATTGCAAAATTTTTGCACTGTCAGTCTCATTATTAATTTCTCCCCTTGCATTTACAATAATCTTGTTTAATTCTTCCATCTTTTTTGCGTGTTCTTGTTTTAATTGTTTTACCTGTGAAGAATTGCTTACAATTTTTTGTAAATCAACAACTGCAATATTTTCAGTTGCATAACTACAGTTTAAACCGAGTAAAATTCCAAAACCTAATAACAACAAGCTTTTTTTCATGATTTTAACTCCTTTTTCTTTTGTTCCCTACTATTTATCCTCTTATTTGTAAGAAAAATATATTCTCTAATTGGGCAAAAAAATAATTGAAATAGAGATTTCTTTAATTTAAAATATTAATATGTTCAGATTATTTTTAGTAACAGCATTTATATTGATGAGCTTTTCAACTTCTTTTGCCATGGCAGGAGAACAAGTTAAAGAAACATATAAGCTTCAAGGGCAAGTTGAATACGACGACAATCCTGTTGAAACAATATATCTTGACGAGAACATTGAAAAACCGCAAGTTAATATTCCGCAACGTTCAGTAACGTTACCAATCAGTATTCTCAATATCAAAACGAATACCAATACACCCAGGAGTGCCCTTGCAAGGGCGGCAATAACAAGAAATAACCTTAAAGACATTCTGCCTTTAAGTGGAAGTTTATACGAAAGTAGCCATGGATTTACTTATGGTACAATTTGGGGGGAAGAACTTTCTTATTCGCAAATAGAATCCTCAACAGGTGTTTTTATGCGTTATGATTTCCCTAAATACTTCTCTCTAAGTACCATATTAAAACAAAATTCTTCGCAAGACATAGGTTCTCAATACGGAACTGTCAGAGTAACTCCTGAATGGCGCATTACTGATAAACTGACTCTTAAAGATAATTTTACAAATTATGTGGACTTGCCTAAAAATAAAAACGAGATAACACTTGTTTACCAACCTTCTTTAAAAAAATATGCGGAATCTCTTAAGTTTGAATTAGGGTTGGCAGAATCGTATTATTCAAACGGAAGAAGAAGCTCTGCTGTAAGTTTTTCTACCGGATTTAAGTTGTAATTGATTTAAAAATTTTATATAATTGACTTATGACAAGATATACTCAAGAACAAAGACGACAAAAAAGAGTTGTTAACAGAAATAATAAAAAAACGCAGGATAAGAAAACGACACATTCATCTGCTTCAAGCGGGTTTTATTATTCTTTTTTAACAATTATTTTACTCCTTTGTCTTGTTCAAATTACAATAAGTGCGGTTTTAAATATATCTAAAATTATTTCGTATAAAGCAAAAATTATTCAGATTACAAAAACAAGAAATGCTGCAAAGGCATTAAATGAACAATTGCAAGATAATATCAAAAACTTTTCAAATGCTTCCGGTTTAGAGGCTATTGCAAGAAATAATTTGAAAATGTCAAACGAAGATGAGGTTCTTGTTATTATTAATACGAAACCGGAAGAAGAAAAAGAAGAGAAAGACAGTATCCAAAAATTTATAAAGTTGAAAAAACATGATTAAGAATTTATTACAAGAAGGTTTTGCTCTAAAAAGCAAAGGACATTATAAGCACGCGCTGGAGTCTTTTTACAAGGCTTTTTCTCAGGATAATACCAGCTTGGAATTGTTACTGGAGATTGCTGATATATATTACAAAATGTACAATGAAGAGCGTGCACTAACCTATATTGAGCAAATTCTTGAAAAAGAACCGGAGCATATCGAAGCGTTAAAATTGCTAAAAGCTATTTTTATTAACAAAAATGCCTTGCCGGAAGCTGAGCAAGCGGCGAAAAATATTTACTGCATTTCTCACAATTCAAACGACCTTGCGGAAATTTTTAAACTTTTAAATTTGCAGGGTAAGTTTGATGAGATTTTTGAATATAAATTTGAGAATCCTAATGCAGAAATATATTTGGAACAAGCAAAAGCATTATATTGCAAACAAGAATACGAAAAATCCGAAATGCTTATTGAAGAAGCTCTTGAAATATATACTAATAATCAAGCACTGCTTCTTTTATTGGGGCAAGTTTATTATGCTCAAAATAAGAAAGATTTGTGTGCAGAATTGATCGAAAAGTTGATACAGGATAATGAAAACGCGGAACTGATGAACTTTTGTGGTTTGGTTGCTGCATATCAAAATGATTACAAAACGGCTTGTAAAAATATTTCAAAGGCGATTAAACTAGAGCCTCAAAACGACAAATATTATTATAACTTGGCAAATATGTATTTCAAAAGTGGCGATATAATGTACGCAAAACGGTATTACAATCTTGCGATATCGCTAAATCCGAATAATCCGAGCTATCATTTTGCGTTGGCAAATTTGTATTATTCAGAAAAACATTATAAAAGAGCATTGGAAGAATTGCCGGAAAATTTATTTGAGGCGAATTTGCTAAAAGTAATTATTCTTTATGATACAGGATATTTGGCTTTGGCGCGAAATGAGTTAATGAAATTATCTGTTCAAAAACCCGATAATCCTATATTGCAAGAATATAATTTAAAAATAAATAACGATTTAGGAATTAGTTAATAAAAAGTTCAGATGATTTTATTTTTTCAAAGAAATATTCTAAACGCTCTTTATCACAGAAATACCAAAGTCCGATTAGAACTTCAAATGCAGTTGATTGGCGGTAAATGTGTTGAATTGAGCGACGTCCGACTGGTATTGGCAAGTTTCTTGCGCGTCTTGCAATTTCATGTTCTTCTTCGGCGAGTTCGTCCCCAATAAATTGCAATATTTCGGCTTGAAAACCGGCATTTACTCTATCGGTAGTCATTTTATGCAAAAGCTTGGAATTTGAGGTTTGTAATACGACATATTCACGAACAAAGATTTCCCAAACGGCATCTCCAATATGAGCGTAATTTCTAAGTGCCATAGTTTCTTTTATCATAAAACTCCTTTATTGTTTTGAGATGACTCGCAAATTGATTTGCAAGAAATAAGGTCAGAAACGATTTTGCTTGCCATAAAGATTCCTGCAGTGGAAGCTACGAACGGAGTTGAGGATGGGACGATTTTGTTGAACTGAATCTCTTTTCCGTTTTGAGTTGTTATATTTTCAAGCTCTGCAATTTTTTCTTGTACAAATGGTTTTTCGTCACTTGTGACAACTGTAATTCCACTTGTTATACCGCGTTTTTTTAGCTGATATAAGACCTGAGAAACAAAAGGGGCTTTTTTGTTGTGAATTTCTGAAATATCTGAAATATAAAGCATTTCTGGATGGATTCTGTTACCGGCTCCCATTGATGAGATTATCGGAATCTTGTTTTCTACACACTTTGTAAGGAGATTAATTTTTGAACGCATTGTATCAATTGCATCAGCAACATAATCTATTGTCTTGTTTTTAGATTTTTCTATGCAAGTGGAGGTAAGATCTAAATCGTTTTCTCCTTGGTAAAAATCATTTATCGGATTTAATTTTATTTTCGGATTAATGTCTTTTAGTCTTTGCTCAAATAATTCCGTTTTGTACTTTCCGACCGTAGAATTAAGAGCAATCAATTGTCTATTTATATTTGATTGAGAAACTTTATCAAAATCAATGAGAGTAAGTTCTCCGACACCACTTCTGGCAAGTGTTTCCGCACAAAACCCACCGACTCCGCCTAAGCCAAACACAGCAACATGGGCAGATGCAAGTTTTTTTTGGGATTCTTCACCCCAATATAAAATATTTCTTGCAAATGTTTCGTTCATTTACTTAACGATACCGAATCCCAATAAGAATACGCAAAGAATAAATATTCCCGCTATAATTCCGGTTAATTTGTTCAATTCTTTTTCAGCACTTTTTTGTGAAGAAAACATTTGTGCAGCGTTTCCAATCCCTGCTATGCCATCTCCTTTTGGTGAGTGCATAAGTATTAATACGATTAGTAATAATGAAGATATGACTTGTGTTGTCCAAACAAATATTAACATTTTGTCTCCTTTGTGAATTTACTTAAGCTTTTTTCTTAATGAAATGAGCTCGTTTAGAATTTAACTTGATATTATCAAAAGTGTAGAGCCTTGCAGGACGTTTTGAAGAAGATTTTGAAAATTCGTTTAATTCTCTCAATCCGTCTGTAGTAATAACTTTCTTTCTGAAATTACGCTTATCAAGTTTCTTTTCCATAATCATTTCATAGGCTTTTTGCATTTCAGTAAGAGTGAATTTTTCGTTTAAAAGTTGGTATGCAACCGGACACATTTCTAAACGTTCTCTTGTTCGTTTCATAGAATATTGTATGATTTCTTTGTGGTCAAACGCAAGCGGCGGTAAGTCCGAAACTTTATGCCAAGCAAGCTCTGAGGTTGTAACTACATTGAAATCTTCAGCTCTTATTAATGCAAAATAGGCGCACGTTATAACTCTTGATATAGGGTGTCTTAGAGGGTCTCCAAAAGTGTAGAGCTGTTCCAGATAAATATTGTCAACATTAGTTTTTTCTTTCAAAACACGCATTGCTGCTTCGTCAAGGTTTTCGGACATTCTTACATATCCGCCTGGGATTGCCCATTTATCTTTGAAAGGTTCATTGTTACGCTTTACTAATAGAACTTGAAGAGCGTCCTCTTTAATTGTCAATATTACAATGTCAACCGTAATCTCGTGAGTTTTTATTTCATTAAACATTTAATTACCTGTCTTTTTTAGTACCCTCAAAATTATTGTATAATAAACAATGTATTAATGTAACAATCATAGGTGTTTTTGTTACAATTTTTTGTATTTGTTGTGATAATACTCTATCAAGCCAATGTGTATAGCTGTCAGCGCAGCAGCGGTGTAGGCTGAAGGCTTATGCATTTTTCTGAAATCCTTATTTTTACTTATGCCACTCAAAACGGAAATGCCCAGTGCAGTCGTCGCAGCGTAACCTGTGGTTTTTGGAGTTATGTAATTTTGGCAAATAGAACTGACTTTCATATCGGCAAATTAACATAAAATAATTAAAAGAGCAATAAGCCATAAGATGCGAATTTACTATCATTTTTCATATTCGGATTTTGTTTGAGATAATTTTTTAAAATTTTTCTTGCCTTGAGGTAATGATGTTCTTGTATATAGATATTCGCGAGTCGTACTGTATAATCTGCATTAGAAGGATAAGTTTTTATAAGATATTCATATTCTTTAATCGCATTCTCTTTGTCTGTATTCAATAAAACTTCTGCACGTAAAAAATGTAAATCTTCACCGTCTTTAATTTCTGCAGCTTTCTCTATATAATCCAGCGCCATTTCTTTGTGTGCAATGTAATAATATGTAACAGCAAGATTGTAATAAACAATTCTTCTCATTTCATAAGTATCTGCCAATCTAAGGGCTTTTTCCAAATTTCTTATTGCTTCGGGATAACGTTTGTTTGCAACCAGACTTTCTGCTAAATCAATATATCCGCTCGGCAAAGTCGGAGCGTGGTAAATATAATTTTTTGCTTCTTTTGCCTTGGAAACATTAATTTCTTCATCATCACCAAGCAAAAGATATGGTAAATATTCGCTCTTTAGTTTTCCTTTATTTGAAATATCCGGTTTGATTTTGTACAAAAGTTTTAATGTGCTGATATCCGCATCAGTCAGCGTTGCACGTGTATCGTTAATAAGAGAATTATTGTCTTTTGCAAGGTACATTATGTTTTCCGGTTCAAAACTATGTCCCATAAAACCTAAAGCGTGGAATATTTCGTGTAAAGCGGTATTGTAAATTTGATTTCGTGAAAAGTTGTTACCGTCAGGATCTTTTAAATAAAATATGACATCCATTTTTTGCAAGTCCAAAGAATTTATTACAGGTACGGTGTACGCGATAACATATTTTCTTCCGTACTCCATATTTTTACCTTTGTTGTCCTTAAAATTAATTACAATATCGGCATTTCCCGAAACTTCTTCAAACAATACAATGCCCGTTTTTTCCCATTCATCAAATGCTTTGTTAATTTCTATGATGTAGTCTTTTACGAGTTCAGATTTATTTTTATAGGCGTAAGTAATTGGAAAACGATTCCAACGTACAATTTGTTGATTGTACGGAGCTTGCTTTATGTAATTTTCGGGATATTGATTATGAATTTCTCGCTTTAAATCGTATAAAAAGTATTTTGCTTTTATCGAAGCCTCGTCTTGGATTTTATCTTCTGCAACAGCTACAAGTTTTGCCTGTGAACCCATGGAAAGCGGTGAATTAATTAAAGAATTTACATAGATTTCTCTTACTGAAGAGTCGGTATTCCCGAGCGAAAAAGATTTTTCATAATACTTTTGTGCTTGTTCAATATTGTTTTTTTTGTAATAAAAATTGCCGAGTTGCGAATAAACAAATGCGGCATTTTTATAAAAATATAATGCCAAAAGCAAAAATACTGTAAGAAAAGAATAGAGTACAATTCTACTCTTTGTCATCTTTTGCCTCTTCCGGAGTAGGATTGTTTGCCCCATTTACCCCATTTGCTTCATTTACCTCTGATGGGGTAACTTGATGGGTATCTTCTTCGTTATCTTTAACACCTTTGTCAATATTCAGCGTTTTTACCAACGCTCTGACATCGCCTTTTAATTTGAAATACTCTGCAAATTTTTGTGTTGTTTTGATGTTGTAAGAACGTCCGTTTTTATCTTTGTGTCTTGAAATCAGTCCTTTTTCCAAAAGCTCTTGAACATGCTCATACGCGTTTGAACCACGCAAATCCTTTAATAGTGACTGTCTAATCGGTTCTTTTAGTGCAATTACTGTCAATGTTTTTAAAACAGGTGGTTTTAATTCAACAGGGCAAAGCTTTTCCACAATATCAAGGTGTTCTTGTTTAACCTGTAAAATGTAGCCATTTTCGTCATCAATTTCTAAAGCTCCGTCGCGAGAAGCATAGTCCATAATCAGCTCAAGCAAAGCTTCTTCCACGACATCAGGTTCTTCTTCCAAAATTTCTGCTATATCTTTAATTTGAAGCACTTTTGCCGTAACAAACAGAACCGCTTCAATTCTTGATTTCAACTGTTCCAATATCTTCTTCCTTTAAAATATTTTTTGCATTATCAAAACTTTTTATTAATGAATTTTGTTCTTCATCCTCTTGCGAAAGCGGACTTTGAGGTGCATATTTTACAACATACAAATTCCCGTAAAATTCGTCTTGAACCAAATCATAGTCACTATCTACAGTCAAGAATAACAAGGAAATATACGCATTAATTTTATCCATTCCTAGTAGAGTTAATTCATTAAGTTCAATTTTATCTTGCCGACTTAAAATTTCTGAAAGATTTGCTTTTAATCTCTGAACGCCATTTTCGATATATTCATCGTGTGCAAGGTTGATAATATCATCGGGAGAAAGTTTTGCATAATTTTGAACACGTCTTTTTGCTCTTTCATGAGCATTTTTCAGAGATTGTTTTTTATCAAGCATTTCATAAAATTCTAATTGACGTATCAAATCACGCAAAGTTACAACACGATTGTGGTTTAAGCGTACACTTGTTCTGCGCTGTAAAACTTCGTCAATGGAAATAACATTGTTTGTGGGAATATAATCTTCTTCATAGTCAAGTGGCATATCGTCGTCATAATTAAAATCTTCGTCGTGTTGAGGCTCAAAATCAAGCACATCTATGCCTTCGAGTATATTTGATTTAAGTTTCAAAAGTATTGCAGCAAAAAGCAGAGTTCTGCCGGTAAGTCTGAGGTTTTGTGCTTTTGATTGAAAAAGGTGCATTAAATATTTGTCTGTAACTTCAACAATATCAACATTCCAAGGGTCAATTTTTCCTTGTTTTGCCATATCAACAAGAATTTCTATCCCATCAACTTCTGCCGTTTGAACAGCTTTCTCTTTTTCCTCTATCCCTTTTATGCTTTCGATACTATTTATCATATTACTATTTTACAATAAAATCTTTATTTTTACTCCCCTAAGCGCATGAAGAAATTTTATTTTAATCTGACAAGTTTGTCAAATGTTTTATTCTTAAGGAAGGCATAGACATGCTTTAAAACGATGGTATAATATCATTATGAAAAAGATTTTATTATTAGCGTTTTTATCCGTTGTATTACCTGTTTTTGCAATTGATGAGACGGAGATTATTGAGCAAAACACCATTCAGACTAGAATTGACAAAGTTGGTACAGAAATATTAAATTCTAATAAACTTGGTTCAAGAGTTGTTTTTGTATACAATGAAGAGCTAAAACAGAATTTTTTGAACAGCACAAAAACGGTTACTAAAAGAGAAGTTATCGTTTTTGGAGAGAGTTATAAAAAAATTCAGACGGATGATGAATTAGCCGGTTATTTAGCAAGAGAAATTGCAGGTGCAGTGCGTTCTTATGATGGGGGCGGAAAAGGTTGGTTGAGTTCTATCAAAATGAAAGCTGCACCTAAAAAGTATGAACTTGTTTTCGATAAAATTGCGGTTGATTATATGGTTAATGCTGGTTACAATCCTTTGGGCTTAATCGTTTACATAAATAAAACATGTCCCCAAGCGAGACAAGACAAAATCGCTGTAAGAAATTTAACTTCAAAACGTTTAGCTCATATTTATGAAAGGATTTATTTTAACTATCCGTCTTATCTTGAAAACAATGAGTATATAAATAACGAGTATTACCAAAATTTTCTTTTAACTTCTCAAAATAACAGGAGAATGTTGGAGGAAAAAATTGAGAACAAGAATTTTAGTCAGGATATCAAATATGAATAGATTTATTCTGTTAATAATTGCTTTTTGTCTTAGCATACCCTGTTTTGCATACAATTACGAGAGTACGCTAAAAATTCCTATAAAATTATCTGTGTTGGAGTCTATAAAATCAGAAAAAAATGTTTATGAAGGACAAACAATCAAATTTATATCAGTAGAAGATGTTTTTTATAACAGCAATTGTATTGTAAAGCGTGGAGATATAATTCCTGCAAAAGTCAAAATTAAAATAACACCGGGGATGAATGGGATTCCTGGAAGTATTATTTTTGATGAATTTGAAATCGTTGGAGTATCTCAATCTCAATTAACTTGTAATGTGGAAGCTTTTGGGCAGGACAGAAGCTATATTGTTTTTCCGTTAAAATGGGCATTAACAATATTACCTCCGACTGGTTCATTAACTAATTTTATTATGGGCGGACACGCAAAATTAAAAACGAAAAAAATAATAACGATATATTATCATCCGGAATGGTCGTGAGATTACAAATTTTAGTGTCATTGCAGGGGGTAAATGAGGGTAGATGGGCTTGGCGCGGGACTACTGAAAAAAGGGAATAAGGGAATAGGGTAATAAGGGAATAAGAGGTATTAAATATTTTCTATGCTTACTGCGTTTTATCAAAAAGTCATCCTGAATAGCCGACAAAATTAGACATAGTGTTTGTGGTTGAGGTAATAAATAAGGCGTATTTCAGGATCTTACCAACTTGGCATGATACTTATGTTTTGGTCAGATCCTGAACAGCTTGAAAATTACGGACTTACATCCTTATTTTCTACGCTTTCAGGATGACGTGTTTATTTAATACCTCTTATTACCTTATTACTTTTTTTTCAGTAATCTCACGTCAAACCCATCCATTTACCCCCCCATTGACACCTCACCCTACCCCTCTCCTCTAAGGAGAGGGAAAAAGTGGTAGTGTGGGAAATGTTGTAAGCATTGTATTTGAATACGATTTGAAATTCATTCCCACCAAACTTATTAAAAATCTAAATCAACAATTTTATAATAATTGTTTATAATTTACATATTTTATTTCGGTGGGAATGTACGTTAAATCAAATTCAACTTTCTTAAATCAAGCATTTCCCACCCTACTCTCTTTGCCCCATTAGGTTCAATCTGTTCGCTATCCGGACTAGCTGTAAAAGAACACTTAGCCGTAGGGTGCAAAAATTGCACCCTACCCGCTTTATCCGTCCGCCTCACACTGGACATTAAAATACACTATCTTCCTCTATAATTTTCATTTATTTTCATAAGATTTAATTTTTCTGTTAGCATTTTTATAAGAGATTTTTCTTCTGAACCTATGGAAGCTACTGTCGGTAATTCATTAACACCATATGCTTGTTTAATATCAGAAAATTTACCAGAAATTTTATTGTAATTAAAAAACGTATTAAAATCTTCAAGAGGATTAAATTGTTTTCCAATTGGTTGCGTTATGTGTCCATGCCAATATCCATATTTTTCGGCATATGTAGGAGTTGTGTTTAATTTTATTACTTCTTTAATTCCTTTATCGCCGTAAATACGTCCGGTTACACTATACTTACCTTGAGTAAAAGCCTCTCCTAAAGCTTTTTCTCCAAAATATTGCTTTGTACCAATATTCATTTTACCACTAACAATATTTTGAGAAGATAAAGTTTTAAATCTATCACAAATCAAATGACCTGTACTGTCAAATGCGGTTGTTCTAGTTGCCCTAACTCCATTTTTTAGGACTTCTTTTGAAAAAACTTTTGTTCCATTTGAAAATGTTTTTACTAATACTTCTCCAATTGCCATAATTTTTCTCCTTTTCTTTTGTTTTGTAATACTAATGTGTGTTTGTTTTTGTAATGCTGTTTTTTTCTTTCTCAAATATCCTCGCATTACAATTGATAATCCCGTGTTTTAAATTTTTGAAATCCGAATTCCCTAAAATGTAACTCAATGTGTATTTTGTTACATTTTTTTGCGCGAACGTGTTGCGCAAGTGCAAAATACAAAATCCTCAAAAAGCTGGATTCCCAAGCCTTCGGCTTGAGAATGACGATGTGGTATTCGAAAATAAGCTTGCCGTCATCCTCGAGCTTTGCTCGGGGATCCAGCTGATTATTCAAATAAACAAAGAAACAAAAAATTTGTTTTTTTGTGCAAAATCTCTTGAAATTTTACTTTTTAAATAAAAAGGTGAAATATGCATTAATAGTGATTTACAAGGGAATGTTTTATGCAAAGCTCCTTAACAAAACTTAATATTATAAAACAAAAAAGGCAATTTTTGAATAAAAAATGACTTTATAAAAATGTAACATAATACACATTATGTTACATTTTTTGTTGCGTTATTAACTTATCCTTGTGCGTTGTTGATATATTTAATTACTTTTGCTGGAACACCGGCAACTAATGCATTATCCGGAATATCTTTTATCACAACTGCACCTGCTGCAATTACGGCGTTGTTTCCAATTGTAACACCGGCAAGAATATTTGCTCCGCCACCAATCCAAACATTATTTCCAACTATAATCGGTTCTGCATATTCTAATAATTTGTTTCTTGTTTGAAAATCAAGCGGATGTTCTGCAGTATAAAATCCGACATTTGGTCCGACAAAAACATTATCACCAAAAGTTACTTTTGCAGGATCAAGTATTACCAGATTGTGGTTTGAATAAAAATTTTCTCCGATTTATATATTAAAACCGTAATCACAGTAAAAAGGTTGTTCTATGAAAAATTTGTTTTTCTTCTTACCTAGTATTTTCCCTAAAACAGCCTTCTTTTCTTCAAAATTGTCATATTGAATATTGTTGTATTTTTGGCATAAAAGCTTGCATTTAATACGCTGTTCTTGAAGTTCTTTTGTTTCAGGATTATACAATTCGGAATTCGGAATTTTCATTATTTTCCCCTTATTTTGTCCGTCAATCTCTCAATTTTACACCGGTAACCTTAGATATACCTTTTTCTTTTTGTGTAACACCGATTGTGCGGTTAGCAGACTCAATCATAGGCTTTCTGTGGCTAACAACGATAAATTGAGTTGTTTCAGCTTGTGACTGAACGATGTGTGCCAATTTTTCAACGTTAATACCGTCCAAGCTTGCGTCAACTTCATCGAACGCATAGAAAGGAGCCGGCATGTATTTTTGGATTGCAAAAACAAAAGACAACGCTGTAAGGGCTTTTTCGCCTCCTGACATACCTGCAAGACGCTGTTTTTTCTTATCTCTTGGTTGTGCTTCAATATCAAGTCCGCCTTCAAAAGGTTTTTCTTCGTTTTCAAGAATTAACGTACCTTCACCGTCTGAAAGTTTGTGGAAAATATCTTTGAAGTTTTCGTTAATAACGTTATAAGTTTTTAAGAATGTTTCTTTCTTTAAATCTTCGTAACCTTTCATTCTTTCTAAAATCTGTTCGCGTTCACGACTCAAAGTTTCAATTTGTCCTTGTAGTTCTTGTTGTCTTGCAGAAACTTTTTCAAAATCTTCTAACGCTTTCATATTAACCGCACCCAATTCATCCATTCTACGTTGTAGACGTTGAATTTTTGCAGTGATTTCATCAATAGACATTTCTACCGGAGTAAGTTCGTTGATATTAACTCCGGATTCAGTCAGAACATTCCTTGTCTCTTCAAGTTGCGGTTCTAATTCGCGTCTGCGAGCTTTGAATGATTCTATTTGCTCTGCAATTTTTTCTATGTCAGAAGCTTTTAAGTTCTTTTGTGTTTCAATATCAACGAGATCTTTGTTGATATCATCACGCTGTTTTAAGAGTTCTCCCAGCTTATCGGTTATTTCTTTGATTTGAACTTCAAGGACTTCAAGCTGTTCGTTTAAACCTTTTATCTCTTCCGTAAATTTAGCTTTATCTAAAGCCAAATCTCTATTAACACCCAATGTTCGTTGGATTGTGTCATTGTGCGTGTTTATCGTTGTTTTAAAGAAATCAATTTGCTGATGTAAGCCGTCAATGTCGTTATTTGCATTTGCAATATTCTTTTCATAACGCTTGATTTCTGCTTCAACACCTTCCGTTTTCTCTTTTAAGTCTTTTAAGTCGGTGTCGTTCATTAATTTCTCGACTTCTGCAATTGAAGTCTGAAGAACAACCATTTTGTCCGAAATATCAATATGCTCTTCTTCCATTTTATCCAAATCTTTTTCAATTTTTTGGATTTCAGGTTCGGTAATTTTTAAAAATTCTACTTTTTCATCAACTTCTTTTTGGTTGTTAGAAAAATTTGTTTCCAAACTGGTTAATTCTAACTTAGCTTTGTTAAATTCTGTTGTGGAGATTGAATTTTTACCACGCACATCTTCCATTTTTGCTTCCAAAGAAGAACGTTTTGAAATAAGTGCAGAATATTTTGATTCCATTTCTTTGAGACGCGCTTTGAAGGTGTCAATTTCGCTATCAGAGTTTTGAGCGAATTTCAAACCTGTTTTACGAACAGCACCACCTGTGATGGAACCGGATTTTTCAAACAAATCTCCTGAAAGTGTTACCATTCGGTATTTACCGATTAATTTGTTTGCAACGCTTCTATCCTCAACGACAAGTGTTTCACCAACTGCGTAGTAAAATGCGTTCAAATACTCGTCGTTAAAATCAATCAAATTAATTGCAAAATCAATTACACCTTTTTCTTTTGGAAGATTAAGACTTCTTGGGCATTTTACAATTTTATTAAGAGGAACAAATGTTGCTCTTCCTGCGTTTGATGACTTAAGAAGTTCTATACAAGTTGAAGCAACATGTTCATCATCAACGACAATATGCGCCATTCTTCCGCCGACAGCAATTTCCATTGCTGTTGAGTATTCTTCATCAACTTGACCTAGCTTCATCAGCGGAGCATGAACTCCTCTGATGTTTGCGTTTACAACTGTACCAACCGCACGTCCGAGGTTAGCTTCTTCGTTCGCACTCTTAATTGCCTCAAGCTGATATATTTTTTTACGTGCAGCTTGGAGATCGTAGTCCATGTCTGTGATTTCATTTTTAGTTTTGTCATATTCATTTAATGTGTTTTTAAGAATAGTTTTGAAATCGTCAAGTTCTTTTCCCAACTGTTCTATTAAAAGTTCTTTGGAAGCCTTTGTTTCTGCAAAATTCGCTTTAAAACTTTCCAATTCCGACAATTTGCTTTTTGTTTCTTCTATGGCTTTTTTCTTTGAAGATAAAGCGGCTTCCAACGGTGCTTGTTTTTGGATAAGCTTGGTTTCTTTGTCCTGATATTCTTCTAGCTCTTTTCTTAATGCGTTACGTTTTTCAATATGTTTTTCCGCAGTTTCGTTTAAGCCTGACATGTCTTCAAGAATTTTGGCAAGAATTATTTTTTGTTCTTCAATGTTTTTTTCGATACCTTTAATCTCGTCTTGTTTAAGAGAAATTTTCAGTTCTGCATCTTTAATTTTGCTTTCTTGAACTTCAATTCCGTTTTTAGTGTTTTCAATTGTTTTAAGATTATCTTGGATTTGCTTGTCGGCAAATGTAATTGAAGAGTTTTTGCGAGAAATTGAACCTTTAATTTCTTCCGCTTTTTGTTTTAATTCTAATTGGTGTCCTTCGCCTTTTTCCGTAATTGTTTTGGAAATCTCGTCATACTTTTCTTTGATGAGTTTCAAGCGCTCTTCAAGGTCTTTTGCTTTAACCTCTTCTTCTTTTTTTCTTTTGGTAAATTCCAAGATGTTTTCGTGTGCTTTTTCGAGATTTCTGCGCAAATCAAAAAACTTTACTGTGTTAATTTGGCTTTCTAAACCGTTTTTTTCATCTTTTAATTTCTGATACTTTAATGCAACTTCTCGTTCTTCATTCAATTGCTCAAGTCGAGTGTTTACTTCGTTTAAAATCAGTGTTGAATTAACAACACGTTTTTCAACTGTATCAAGTTCTCCGGTTGCTTGGTCTATACGTCTGTCAAAATCTGCAATCCCTGCAATTTCATCAATAATTTTGCGACGTTCGTTTGGAGTACAGTTTGTAATACTCATTACGTCGCCCTGCATCATTACGTTGTAGCTGTTTGGGGTGATGTTGTATTTTTCGAGTTTTGCATGAATTTCAGAAAGGGTTGCAATTTTATCATCAAGATAATAAATGCTGTTGAAGCCCTGTGAAGATTTGCGAATACGTCTAGCGACCGAAAAATCGCCGTCCTCTGTTTCGCCGAATGTTACTTTTACAAATGCTTCGTTTCTTTTATTGTAAGTCGATATGAGGTGAAAAAGTTTTTCTGCACGCAATGTACGGCTTGTAGACAGACCTAATGCGAATAGAATACTGTCAATAATATTACTCTTCCCTGAACCGTTCGGTCCTGAAATTGTTGTAAAACCTTTCAGCATAGGTATTTCAACTTTATTCGCGAACGACTTAAAGTTATCAACTTCCAGTTGTTTTATATACATAAATCCCTTCCCCAAAAAACGACATGTCTTTACCCAGAATACAACAAAATAAAGCGTCATGTCAACTTTTATACATAAGTTGTAGATTTATTATAATTTCGGATAATTAAAAAAAATTGCCGAATCGATAGAATAGAATTATGGAAATCAGAGCTTCGCAAAAATACTGCATACTTACTCCGCTCAGTCCGAAGTTGGATGGAAACCAAGCAATACGACTTTTGCGTGAAATCAAGAACAATTCCTGTTTAAATGTCGGGATAGATTTAAGCTTTGTAAGTGATTGCACAATAGAATTTATCGAAACGATAAAAGCTAACAATGTTGGTCTTTTTAACATTCCTTCTGATATTTTTTCACTGCTAAGCATGATGAATTTGGATAAAATAATTCCTCTTTATACAACAGAAGAGGACTTCAAGTCGGATAGACACCGACTTTTGAATCGAAAATTTAGTATCGTATAGCTGTCCACATGGGCGATTAAGTGTGTTTTTTACAATATCAGGGTTGAAAAATTTTATTTTTTGTATTAGCATGTCCATGACATACATTCTGTAAAGTTATTTATCCAAGCCGGAGCGCGGGGAAAGACAGAGATAGTCGCCTAACAAGTTTATAGCCAAAGTCATGATGGGACTTATACAGTATAGCTAAAAATTTAGGAAAGACGCTTTGTCGGGAACCAACCGAGAACAAAGTGAAACCGTAGGGAGGATTTTTGAGAATAGTTTACAGAATCCAATTTACAAGATTATAAGAGGATTTCAATGATTAGAAAAACAGTCTTAACAGCTATTGCATTGCTAAGTTTGCTGTGCGTTAGGGTTCAAGCTGCTCCCACTCCGGAGAGTGTAATTAAAGAAACCATCGTAAAACATTCAATAGAGATGAATGTAGATCCGGCACTTGCATTAAGCATTGCCAAAAAGGAATCTGGCTTTAGACATGAGTTAAAGAGTCCTTATGGCGCAGTCGGTGTATTTCAGTTACTCCCATCAACAGCACAAAGAATGGGCTTCAACCCTTATTATTTAAGTGAAAACATTAAAGCAGGACTTACTTATTACAAGATGATGTACAAGATGTTCGGCACAACTGAACTTGCGCTTGCTGCTTATAATGCAGGCCCTGGCAATGTTAAAAAATTTGGAGGTCAAATTCCTCCTTATAGTGAAACAAGAAGGTTTGTAAATCAAATTATGCTTGAGTATAATCGCCAAAAAGTTAATCCTGATCCGGCGATTGTAAAAGTAAAACAGGCTAAAGCTCCAATGCCTGCACAAGAGACGGAGGCAAAAAATACTCCGCAGCCGATAGAACTTCCTAATCTTAAGGAAATTCCGGAAGTGCGACCATCAGAGCCAGTAATGGAAATACTTTAATGAAACTAAAAACTCTCCCAATTTTGGGAGAGTTTTTTTCTCCAACTTACTAATTGAATAAAACCGTTGATTTTTTAATAATCTGATTATGAAAATAATTATTATAGGCGGTGTTGCAGCAGGGGCAAAAGCTGCAGCTAAATCAAAAAGAATGCTTCCTGATGCGGAAGTTACTATTTATACAAAAGACACTCATGTGTCGTATTCGGCTTGCGGGCTTCCTTACTATATAGCTCATGATTTTGAGGATTGGCACAAGCTTGTTGTAAGAACAAAAGAAGAGTTTGAAAAAAGTGGTATAAACATTTTTTTAGAACATCAGGTGACAAAGATTTTGCCTGCTGACAAGAGAATTTTGGTAAAGAATTTAGAGCAAGGAACTTGTGATTTTGTAAATTACGATAAATTAATTATTGCAACCGGCGCAGCTCCTTTTGTACCGGAAATAAAAAATGTAAACTTAAAAAATATTTTTACTCTCAGAACTCTTGAGGATGGAATTAATATCCGAAACGCAATGGATAATTCCGAAAATATAACGCTTATTGGAGGCGGTTATATTAGTATAGAGTTGATTGAATCTTTTGTGAAAAATAAAAAGAATGTGACGTTAATTGAGCGTTCGCCATTTTTGATGTCCTCTTTTGATGAAGATATTTCTTCTTTAATTCAAACATTTATTTTAGAAAATTCAGATGGACGTGTAAAAATTATAAACGAAGATGTTGTAAGCGAATTTGTCGGAACGGATGTTGTTAAAGGTGTCGTTACTCAACGGGGATACGGTTTTGAAACGGACATGGCTGTTATAGCGGCAGGTGTTTATCCAATTATTGATATTGCAAAAGAAGCAGGTATTTTGATTGGTGAAACCGGTGCAATCAGGGTGAATAGTAGAATGCAAACAAATATTCCTGATATTTATGCTTGTGGTGATTGTGCAGAAAAGTTCCACATGGTTTCGCATTCTCCGGCATGGATTCCGCTCGGCTCAACAGCTAATAAAGAAGGAAGAATTGCTGCAATAAATGCTTGCGGTGGAGTTGAGGACTTTGAAGGAATTTTAGGTTCTGCGGTTTTAAGATATCACGCGCTTAACATGTCAATTACGGGACTTACGGAAAAGGTGGCTCAAAAACGAGGTTTTGATACCGTTTCTGTTGTAATAACAAAACGTGATAAAGCAGGTTATATGCCGGAAGTGCAGAATGTAACACTTAAACTTATTGCAGATAGACGTTCGCACAAAATTCTGGGTGCACAAGCAATTGGGTGTGGAGATGCGGATAAGCGAGTAAATACCGTTTCAACGGGACTCGCAAGAGGAATGACGGTTGAGGACTTGCTTGATGTTGATTTAACTTATGCACCGCCATTTTCTACAAGCATTGATATATTGCTTTCTGCAGCAAGAATTTTAAAATCAAAAATCGGTTAAGTATTAATGCCCAAGTCTTTTATTGCTTGTATTCTTGCTTTCTGATAAACTTTTTTAAATTCGGGATGTGAGTCCCAAAAGCCTTTGTAGTATCCGTTCATAACACGCTTTTCTGCGGCAGTAAGTTTTTCTTGTCGTCTGCGTTTATTTAAGATTGAGCGAACCATTGAAGGTGTTTGTTGAGTGTAAATGGTCAATGCTTCTTTGATTTCTGGACATAAATCCCAAGTTAACTTGGAAATCAAACCTACGCATTTTGCTGCGTCCGGATTTCGTTTATAAAAATCTATCATTTCTTGGCGTTTTTTTTCTCTGTATTCCGGAGTTTTGTGAGCTTCTGCCGCTTTAGCAAGTCTGCGAGCCTGTGCTTCCGGATTTTTTAAAATTGCTTGTCTGGAGCATTCTGCAATTCTGTTGTTCTCTGATTCATTGCTCATCGCCAGTAACTTCAAGTAAGAACTTGAAAGTTTTGTTATGTTTAATTTGTTTATAAGCCAAGTAATTAAGCTTCGATTTGTCATGCCGTATTCTTGAACTAACGAATCCAAAAATCTTGGCTGATACAATTTTTTTAATAAATCTAATGAAAAATCTTCCATCGGCATGATTTTCTTTATTGCATCAATTGCCTTGGAGCGCGTAATTTGCAAATCCGGTAGATTAATTACGTTACCAAATTCGGGGTAACATATTTTTGCTTCTTCCAATGTTGAAACTTGTTGGAGCGGTTCATAAATATCTGCATGTAATCGGTAGAGCGGTGGGAGCTCTTCTGCACCACTTTTACACAACTCTGTTGCACGCTCTAAAACCCTTGGGGGAAGATATTTTGAGTGATTGCGAACTATGTAACGCAGGTTTATATCCGCTGCGGATTGAAAAGTTATATTTGAATCGTGTAGTTTCATATTCGCATAAAAACCTGTAAATTTATTTTTTGCTATTTAAAATTTCTAAAGTACATTCTAAAGCAACATCTGTTACAAAATCCATGTCATTTTCTTCAATGATAAGAGGTGGATTGAAGTAAATAACATCACCTAAAGGACGCAGAAGAACTCCTTTTTTAAGCGCTTTTTTGTAAATCTGATACCCCGTTCTGTTTCTGTAATCCAAAGGTTCTTTTGTTTCTTTGTTTTTAACTAATTCTATTGCGTTAATAAGTCCGATAGAGCGAACTTCACCAACATTTTCCAATGGTAAAAATTTTTCTTTGATAATTTTATTAAAATACACTGCGCGCTTGTTTGCTTTTTCGATTATTTTTTCATCCTTAAGTATTTTTAAAACTTCGATTGCTGCAGAACAGGCAAGCGGGTTTCCCGCATAAGTATGCGAGTGCATAAACGCTTTTCCTTTTAAATAATCGTCGTAAAATGCATCGTAAATTTTTTGCGTAGTAATAGCCACTGCCATAGGCATGTAACCGCCTGACAGTCCTTTTGAAAGGCACATAATGTCAGGGCTAAATGTATTTTCATTAGAGTCGGTGCTATCAGCTGATAGTTCAGCGACATGGTCGAATGCAAACATTTTGCCCGTTCTGCCGTAACCTGTTGCAATTTCATCCGCAATCAAATGTACATTGTATTTGTCGCATAGTTCTCTTAGTTTTTTCAGATATAAAGGCGGATAAACTTTCATGCCTGCAGAACCTTGTAAAAGCGGTTCAACAATAATTGCAGCTGTTTCATCAGCGTATTTTGCAAAAGCTTCTTCTGCTTTTTCAAAACACTCGCAGTTACAACAATCACGACATTTTCCGTATTTGCATCTGTAACAATCCAATCCTTCTATTCTTATTACATCCAATAAAAGCGGTTTATATAATTCCGAATACAAGTCTACTCCGCCGACTGCAAGTGCACCGAGAGTTTCGCCGTGATAAGCGTCAGCAAGTGCCATAAATCTTTTCTTTTGAGGGGTTCCTGTTTGGTGATGGTACTGGAAACTCATTTTTAAAGCCATTTCTATTGCGGCAGAACCGTTGTCTGCAAAATTAAATTTGCAAAGTCCTTTTGGTAAAACTTTTGAGAGTTCTTGACAAAGAGTAATTGCAGGTTTGTGAGAAAAATTTGCAAAAATAACGTGTTCTAATGAATCAATTTGTTTTTTTACGGCAGCGTTAATTCTGGGATTACAATGTCCAAGTAAATTGCACCACCAAGAGCTAATAACGTCTTTATAACATTTTCCGTCTGTGTCATAGAGATTAATTCCTTCTCCGCGTTCTATTACAATAGGCGGAAGAGTCTCATAATCTTTCATTTGCGAACACGGATGCCAAATGTATTTCAAATCTTCTTCTTGCCAATTCATACCTTAATCTCCAAAAATGCTTTCTAAAAGCTTAATATCTTCTTGTCCCTTTTTTACGGTAGCAATAACTTTTATGTCCGTTAGATATTCAACTTGTTTTAAATTATCCTGATGCATAAAATTATCAGGCTCAAAATTGTTTAATATAATTCCTTTTATGGAAATACCATGATTTTTTGCGTACTCAACAGTTAAAAGAGTTGAATTAATAGTTCCGAGTCCTCCGTCAGCAATAATTACAATTTCTGCTTGAAGTTCTTTAATCAAATCTTTGAACAAATATTGTTCGTTGTTTTCCAATCTCAAAGGACAGGTAATTCCTCCCGCACCTTCTATTAAAAGATAATCGTATTTTTTGCACAATTGTTCAAATTTTTGTTTTATGTGTTGGATTTCAATATTTTGCCCTGCGCGTTTTGCTGCTAAATGCGGTGATACCGCTTCTTCCCACCAGTAAGCTACGCAATCGTCAGCAGAACAAGGAATTTTTGCTGTGTCTACAACGTAATTACAATCGCTGTTTATCAGTTTTGCGCTTGTATTTGGGAGTTCTGAGTCAATATATTTCCCCCCTCCGCTGAGTACGGGTTTAAAATATCCGCAGTTAAATCCGGCTTCTCTCATCTTTTTTATTATCAGTGCTGAAACGTAAGTTTTTCCGATATCAGTGCCTGTTGCTGTAATAAAAACATTCTTTGACATAATTCAAGCGTACATCATCATATTATAAATACAAGAGCAATATAAAAATTTTTCCGAATATGTTAATTTGCAGTATGAAAAATTTTTGGATTTTTTTACTTTTTATAATAATACCGGTTTTTGCCTATGAAGTTTATACGCCGTCAGATTATCGCTACAACGAGGATGGTGATAAACTTCTTTTTGTAATTGATTATTCTAATAGTATGGGAGAGTTTTTGGAACACAAAACAAAAGTTAATCAAGTAAAAGAAATGATGAATTATATTTTGCCACAAATTTCTCCTAATACTCGTGTTGGCTTACGCGTTTACGGACATACTTGTAACTTGATAGCATATAATGCTTGCAGAAGTTCGGAACTAATTGTGCCTTTGGGGTTTAATAATTCTTCTTCAATACTTTCTTCTATGTCTCGATTGCGCCCGAGAGGTATGACGCCGATTACATATTCTCTTAAACAGGCTGTTGATAAGGATTTGGAAGGCGAAAGAAATACAAAGCATATTATTTTGTTAACGGATGGAGGAGAAAATTGTGATGAAAGCCCGTGTGATTATGCGATAGAACTTGTTAAAACGCGCAAAGACATTAAGATTGATGTTATTGCATTCAATGTTCATGATGAAGATGATCTTGCACAATTGCAATGCACTGCAAATGTTACGGGCGGACGGATTATTGAAGCTGACACAAAAGCTCAATTGTTTCATTCCATGGAGGATTTAATTTTGCCACATAAAAATGTAGAAGCTGTGTTATACAATGGAGATTGATTTGTCTTTCCTGCATTGTTGTTTTCAATTCGCTATGTTTATGCTATTTTATAAGCAGTTGGAAATTATGCGAGGTAGGAAATGGAATATAAAGAGACTTTAAATTTGCCAAAAACGACGTTAGAAATGAGAGCTAACGCAACAAAAAAAGAGCCTGAAACACAGAAGTTTTGGGAAGAAATTAATGTATATGAAAAAAATCTTGCACAACGAGATAAAGCAAATTCATTTATTCTTCACGACGGACCTCCATATTTGAGTTCAGAAAAAATCCACGTTGGTACAGCGTTAAATAAAATTCTTAAAGATATTCTTATTAAGTACAAATCAATGTCTGGATTTTATGCACCTTATGTTCCGGGTTATGACGGACACGGACTTCCTATTGAAAACAAGGTTGTAAAAAATATCAAAGGTGGAAGAGAAGCTCTTACTCCTGCTGAACTCAGAGAAAAATGCAGAGAGTTTGCTCATACAAGTTTGAAAGGTCAAGAATCCGAATTTAAAAGACTTGGTGTATGGGGAAATTGGGAAAAACCGTATTTAACTATTGATCCTGAGTTTGAAGCTGAGCAAGTTAGAGTTTTCGGTGCAATGTATAAAAAAGGATACATTGAAAAAGGATTAAAACCTGTGTATTGGTGCGCTTCTTGCGAAACAGCCTTGGCAGAAGCGGAAGTTGAATATGCTGACCATACTTCAACATCAATCTATGTAAGATTTAAGTTTGATACGGAAGCAACAGAAAAAATTAAAACCCTGTTAAACTTCCAAACATCTAAACCTCAAGATTTCTACGCTGTAATTTGGACAACTACTCCGTGGACAATTCCTTCTAACATGGCAATCAGTATGAACCCAAGATACGATTATACGTTTTTTGAATATAAGGGTGATGTTTACGTAATAGCACAAGGATTGCTTGCTAGTTTCTTGGAAGGTGTTGCTTGGGCAGAAAAAGATATCAACGTAATTGGAACAGTTAAAGGTTCTGATTTGGAATTGTTGAATACAAAACATCCTTTGTATGACAGAAAATCACCAATTATTCTGGGCGAACACGTTACGCTTGATGCTGGTACAGGTTCTGTTCACACTGCACCGGGACATGGTCTTGAGGACTACGAAGTCGGTTGCAGATATAACATTGAAGTATTTTCACCGCTCGATTCAAAAGGTGTGTGGACTGAAATAGTTGGAGATAAAGACTTAGAGGGAGTTCCTTATTACAAAGGAAACAAAATTGTAATAGAAAAATTACAAAATTGTGGCGCATTGCTTGCTGCCGCAGATATTAACCACTCTTATCCACATTGTTGGAGATGTAAAAATCCTGTAATTTACAGAGCGACTCCGCAATGGTTCGTAAAAGTGGATAAATTCCGTGAAGAAACATTGGATGCAATCAAGGATATTAAGTGGATTCCTGCAAGTGGTGAAGCAAGAATTTCAAACATGGTGGCAGGACGTACCGATTGGTGTATTTCTCGCCAAAGAGCGTGGGGTGTACCTATACCTGTATTCTATTGTGAAGAATGCGGAGAGGCTATTGTTACTGATGAAACGGTTGAAAATGTAGCAAAAATATTTGAAAAAGAGTCATCTGATGCTTGGGTAAAACATACAGCAGAAGAACTTTTGCCGGAAGGTTTTGTATGCCCTAAGTGCGGTAAAAAACATTGTTTCAAAAAAGAAAATGATATTATGGACGTATGGTTTGATTCCGGTGTAACTTGGAAAGCAGTAGTTGAAAAACGCGCAGATGAGTTGGGTCATACTCCTGTAGATATGTATCTTGAAGGTTCTGATCAACACAGAGGTTGGTTCCAATCATCATTGCTAACATCAATGGCTGTGCAAGGTAAAGCTCCGTATAAATCTGTTTTAACTCACGGTTTTGTATTTGGTGAGGATGGACGGAAAATGTCAAAATCTCTCGGTAATTACATCAGACCGGATGATATTATCAAGAACTATGGTGCTGATATTTTGAGACTTTGGGCAGCATCCGTTGATTACAGAAATGATACAAAAATTGGTGACAATATTGTAAAACAGCTTGCAGAAATCTTTAAGAAAACCAGAAATACAGCAAGATTCTTGCTTGGTAATATTTTTGATTTCGATCCTGCAAATGATTACGTACAGTATGAAGATTTGAAACCGATTGATAAATTTGCGCTTCATAAACTAAACAAGGTTGTTGAAGAAGTGACTGTTGCGTTCGACAATTATGAATTTTATAAGTATTTCCAATGCTTACAAAATTTTGCTGCAGTAGATTTGAGCGCGTTTTATCTTGATATCGTAAAAGATAGATTGTATACCGCGGGTAAAAAATCGCTTTCAAGACGAGCTTGTCAAACTGTATTGTATGAAACATTGCAGGTATTGGTAAGAATTTTAACTCCTGTAATGCCGCACCAAGCAGAAGATATTTGGCAAAATACTCCGGAAATTCAACGTGGTGGAGTAGAAAGTGCGCTTCTTCTTGATTGGGTAAAGGTTAATGCGAAATGGAATAATTCGCAGTTAGAAGAAGATTTCGCAAAAATTCTTAAGACAAGAGAAGTTGTAACTCGAGCAATAGAACCTCTAAGAGCAGAAAAGAAAATTGGTAGTTCTTTAGAAGTAGGTGTTTATGTGAAATCAGCTAATGCGGATGTACTAAAAGCTAATGAAAAAGATTTGGCAGACATCTTTATTACTTCTCAAGCTTATGTAACCGAAACCGAACCTCAAGATGTATTGAATGAATATACAGAGGATGGAATTACTGTTTGGGTAGTTAAAGCAGAAGGTGAAAAGTGTGAACGCTGTTGGAAATTCAGAAAGCTTGGTGAAGATGCAGGACACGAAACAATTTGTTCTGACTGCGCAGAAGCTGTGGGATAAATGAAACGAGCTTTTAGTATGACTATATGCCGGTAAGTTTATTCAAATAATTTTATTAGAGAGCTTATTTGGGCGGAAGCGAAGCTTCCGCCCTTTTCTTTTGCGGTAAAGAAAAAAAGTGGCGGTTGAGCAAAGCTCAACCGCCACTTTTTACTATTTTATTAGCTTAATTTTTCAATCAAACTTGCGTATTTAGAAGCAAATTCTTTTCCACGAGCAATAATTGCTGCTTTTAAGATTGCGTGCAAGTCGATTGGGCAAAGCTCTTTGAAATTGTTTGGCAATCTCAAAGACCAGTTTTGGTCTCCTGAAGTTCCAGGTCTATTGTATACATCATTGATTTGGAAGAAATCAGTGAAGAACATTTGAACATTTCTTGCTTTTGATGCAAAAATTTCTGTTAATTTTACAAATCTCAAATATTCTTTATCTTGAGTTAATCTAACAATAATGTCGTCTTTGTTTTCAGCTTCGGTAAACAAATCTTCAACAAGGTTTTTTGCGTGCAAATAACCTTCGTGAGTGTTAATCATGCTTTCAGCCCAGAACGAAATTGGCAAGTTATCGTGTGTACCAACCATGTTCCAAACATGTTCGTCAATATTTTTGCATCTGTATGGATGTTCAGGTTTTTCAGGAACTACAAATTGGGTAAGTCTCATACCTTGAAGCTCGTATTTTTTCATAACTGCATCAACAGGATTGGTTAATGTTCCCAAATCTTCACAAACGATTGCGTTTTTATCAAGTCCACATTCTTTAGCTGCAGCAATAACGATTTTTTCTATTAGTCTGCCGTAAAGAGCAATTTGTTCATCGGATAAGGATTTAACTCTTTTTTCTTTGTCTGCTTCAAGTGTCCAGTCTAAATCTTCGTTTTTTGCAATTGCGTATCTTGAAAGTTCAGGATGTTCAGGAGAAGAATATAATCTGCCTGCACCTTGTTCCGGCAATGGTTTTTTGCCTGCCTTGTAAACCCAAGGGTCGATTAAACCTACAATGTGGTCAATTCTCACTCCACCCGGATTTTCTTTGAACATCTTTTTATAAAGATTTTTCATCAAAATGCCGCCTTCGCCTAATGAACCATCTGCATTAAACATTTTGTCCGGATCCATAACTGGGAATCCCCAAGCTTGACCATCTTTTGAGAAATAGTCAGGAGGACAACCAAGGTACCAACCTTCAAGGAATAATGATTGATATGTCCAAGCATCTCTGTCAGAGAATGCAACTTGACGGTCTGCAATCATTTTAATACCTTTAGAAAGCGCGTATTTTTTAGTTTCTTCGTTTTGTTTTTCTAAAACAAATTGACAGAACTTGTAAAAATCTATTTCATCTTCATATTTGTTTTTTATCTCTTCAATTCTTGCTTCGTAAGCTTTCTTTTCATCTTCGGATTTTGGATTTAGTAGGTTTTTGTCTGTTTGATTTTTCCAACTGTACCAGAAATCGTTTCCGTTTTCGATAGAAAGAGCTTCATACAATGAATCTTTATCAAGCCAGAAGCCGTTTTCTTTTTTGAATTTTTCAAAGTCCTTTTTCAAAGATGAGCCGAATATTCCGCTGTGAACTTCTTTAAAATTATTCCAAGCTTCTTTTAATGCTTCGATTTGAGCCGTAGAAATGTATGAGTAAGCAGTTTTTCCTTGATTTTGTTTAGGGTTGTTAGCAACTACTTTTTTGAATGTTTCTTCTGATAAAATATTATCCCATTTTTTGTCAGTAAGCTGCTTTAAGTCGATAAACAAAGGGTTTCCTGAAAAAATTGTTCCGCAATAAGGTGATGAGTCGGAACTTTTTGTTTTGCCAGCAGGTCCTAATTGTAATGCGTTAAAAATTCCGTGAGCGTAATCGATTACTTCGTGTCCGGCTTCTGAATTAAATGTGCCAAATCCGGTATCTTCGCCATCTTTTGATGGGAAACTGCTGCCGTGAATGATTAGTGCAAAGTTATCTTTTCCTAATGCCTTTAAAGCTTCTGATACAAGTTTAGTATCAATTTTGTTTGGTGTTAAACAGACCATAAATTACTCCTTTAATTCTCTTCGTGCATAATTCTAACATTTACAAAAAAAGATTTCAATTGATTGTAAATATAAAATTTGCAATTGTGAAAATGAGATTCAGTTAGTGATGAGTAGAAATTTTTATTATTTTGCAATATAATCCGATTATGAAGAGACTTTTATTAATACTTTTATTGTTATCGGGAACCACATGTCTCGCGTCGGAAGAATTATCCAAGCAGGCAACGGCTTTTTACAGTGATAATAACTACCAAAAAACAATGGATTTAATATTGCAGATTGATGAAAAAGAACGTTCTGCAAAAGATTGGTTAATTTTGGGCAATGTTCTTGAAGATAAAGGTGAGAAGGAAAATGCTGTTTTTATGTATCAAAAAGCAATTTCCGTAGATTCAAAATACTATAAGGCATACTATAATTTGGCAAATCGATATCTTGAAAAAGGTCAATATCACATGGCTATACAGAATTACCAAAAGGCGGCATCTTTAAATAAGGAAAATCCGTACGTGTTTTATAATTTAGCCTGTGCGTACATAAAGATTGGCGAGTTAAGTAAGGCAAAAACGAATTTGAATAAGGCAATTATGCTTAAATCAGATGTTTCTGATTTTCATTATAATTTGGCATACGTGTACAAACTGCTGAATAAACCGAAATTGGCACAAACATATCTGGATAATTACAATAAATTGATGGGAAATAATTAATCGAAATTTGAGAACAACCCTGCTATCTTTCAATTAGTCTTATTCTCGTGTCGGAATAATATTCTTTGTTAAACTGATTGGCATTTTCAACTCGTTGAATTTTTTTATCTAATTCGCTGTTGGGACTTTGTTCTGATGCAAGTTTTAGATATTTTAATGCTGCTTCCGTATCTCCAAATTTTTCGTAAATATCGCCCATTTTATAGAGTGTTTCATAATGAGTTGTAAATCCTCTTTTGTAAGCTTCTTTGTAGAATTTTAATGCTCTTTTGTAATGTGCGCGTCGATAATAAAATTCTCCTAGTCTAAAATGCGGTTCGGCTAAAGACTTGTCACATTCCATTGCTGCATAAAAACAACCTTTTGCATATTTATCCATGCCGATAATGTCGTAAAGGTGTCCCAATCTTTCGCTATACAATCCGTTATCAGGATTTTTTCTTTGAAGCATTGTGTAGAGATTCAATGCGGCGGTTACATCTTCATTAACCTTGCCGTTGGAAGATCTTAGTGCAAGATTGTAATAAAATCCGGCTTGATTTTCCAATTCTTCTGTCGATAATTTTGTATAGTCAATAGGAATTTGATACTCTAACCTCCCGTTTATTGCAGAATGCACCGGAAGGCAAGCAAGAATAATAAATAAAAAATCTTAATCAGGTGTCTCATATAATTTATCTTAACATTGTATAATAATATCTATTATATCAGACAATTTTTTAGTAGAATATAAAAAGAGGGTGTAATTTTTGAAAGAATTAGTTTGTTTAGCGATATTCATAATATTATCTGCCGTATTTGCGGTTGCAATGGTTGTTGCAGGTTTTATTTGTCAATATAAGAAAAAAAACGCTGTCAAAAATTCTACTTATGAATGCGGAATTCAACCGATGTCCGACGCTTGGATACAATTTGATGTAAAATATTTTCACTATGCAATTGTATTTCTTATTTTTGATATAGAAACAATTTTCCTTTACCCGTTTGCAGTTTTTGTAAACGAATTGGGACTATTTGCCATAATTGAAGCATTTGTATTTGTGGGATTACTTTTGTTTGGATTGATTTATGCAATTAGAAAAAAGGTATTAATATGGGGGTGATTGTAACTTCGATAGATTATATACTCAATTGGAGCAGGGCAAATTCTCTTTGGCCGCTTACGTTCGCAACGTCATGTTGTGGAATAGAGATGATGCAAACAGTTGCGTCTGATAATGATATTGCACGTTTTGGTTCGGAAGTTTTCCGAGGGTCTCCGAGGCAAGCTGATTTGTTAATTTGCGCCGGAACAATTACCTACAAAATGGCACCTGTTTTACGCAGACTTTATGAGCAAATGCCAGAGCCTAAATATGTAATCGCGATGGGTGCTTGCACGTGTGGAGGTGGAATGTTTTGTGAAACATCATATTCGGTTGTTAATGGAATTGATAAAATTATTCCTGTTGATATTTATCTTCCAATGTGTCCTCCGAGACCGGAAGCATTATTGGATGCTATCAGAAAATTACAACAAAAAATAAAAAAAGAAAGTGTAACAGAAAGGGCTGCATTTATGAAAGCTCATGATTTAATTAGTGAAAGGGGAAGATAATGGATTTAAATAAATTCAAAGAAGTTTTTAACGACAGTAAGCTTATAGATGACAAAATTGTTATCAAAACTAGACTACACGAAGCAGTAGAATTTGTAAAAAACAATTATTTTTACGATGTATTAAAGGAAATTACCGCTGTTCATAAGCAAGATAATCAAATTGAGTTAATCTATCATCTTTATACTACGGTAGATGAAGAAGATTTGCTTATATCAATTAATTCAGAAGGGGATGCAGAAAGCATTATTGATATTTTTGAATCTGCGCGTGCTGATGAAAATGAAATTTTTGATATGTTTGGTGTAAAATTTCTTGGCAACGATGATTTAAAAAGACTTTACATGCCTGAAGATTGGGAAGGACATCCGCTAAGAAAAGATTACGTTCAGGATGATACAAGGCTTGCTTAATAATGACGACAACAACGCTTAAACTTAATCTAGGTCCGCAGCACCCATCTACTCATGGTGTGTTGAGATTGGTTTTGGAATTAAGGGGAGAAAAGATAATTTCTTGCGAACCTGATGTTGGATATTTACATAGAGGCATGGAGAAAATGGCTGAGAAAATGTCATATATCCAATACCTTCCGATTGTAGATAGGATTGATTATTTGGCAGGTTTCTTTTATTCCGAACTTCATTGCAGAATTGTTGAAAATGCGCTTAATATAGAGCTTTCTGATAAAGTAAAAGCAATAAGAGTAATGTTGCTTGAATTGAACAGAATTTCATCTCACCTTTTATGGATTGGTGCATTTTTGATGGATTTAGGCGCAGTTTCTCCTTTTTTCTATGCGTTTTGTGAACGAGAAATGATTTTAAGATATTTTGAAAAAATTTCCGGACAAAGAATGATGTACAATTATTTCGTTTTTGGCGGAGTCAGACACGATATTGATTTTTTGGCAGAAGTTGAGGAAATTCTTTCAGTGCTTCCGCAGAAATTAAAAGATTATGAAAAACTTATTACGGAAAATCCTATTTTTAAACGCAGAACTCTTGGTAAAGGAGTTTTGGCGAAAGATGCCGCATTGAATTATTCAATAACCGGAGTTAATCTCAGAGCAAGTGGTTGCGGTTTGGATTTGAGATTGCAAGATACTCTTTATGAAGGGGTTGATGTTGGTGTTGTTATTCGTAATGAAGGTGATTCTTTTGCAAGATACGATGCAAGAGTTGCAGAAATAACGGAAAGTATGAAGATTGTTCGTCAAACCTTAGAATATTTAAAAAAGTCGGATAAGTTGGAACAAAGGCTTATAAATCCATTAAATCTTCGATTACCACAAGGAGATTATTATGCTCAAATAGAAGCTCCAAGGGGATTAGCAAGTTGTTTTGTGCGTTCAACGGGAGAAAAAAATCCATATAGGTTAAAATGGAGAACCGGTTCATATTATTCAGTTAATTTGTTACGCAAACTTCTTGTAGGAGAATATCTAAATGATGCAATTGCAATTGCAGGCTCATTGGATATAATTTTGCCGGAGGTGGATAAATAATGAATTATCTGTATTTTCTGTACATAGAGTTTTTGCAAAAGCATAATATATCGCAACTTTTCGGAGATATTACTTTTTATGTAATCCCGTTTTGCATAATTGCATTTGCTCTTTTGGTTGTAGTTTTAGCACTGGTTCTTGCGGAAAGAAAATTACTTGGATTTTTTACACAAAGAAAAGGTCCAAACAGAGTCGGTATTTGGGGAATTTTACAGACGGTTGCTGACGCGTTTAAATTGTTATGCAAAGAAAACATTACACCTAATAAAGCAGATAGATTTTTATTCAATCTTGCCCCTATACTTATTTTTGTGCCTGTGTTTGTTGCGTTGGGCATACTTCCTTACAGTTCCGAGTTTACGTTTGTAAATACGAGTACGAATGTTATTTTGTATTTGATATTTGCCGCATTTCCTGTATTAAGTATTTTTCTTGCGGGTTGGGCTAGTAACAACAAGTATTCACTAATGGGTGCTGCAAGAAGCATTGCGCAAGTTTTGAGTTACGAACTTCCTATAACGTTTGTCGTCTTGTCGGTTACGGTTCTGGCATCTTCATTAAATATGACAGGTATTACGCTTGCACAAACTTCTAAGTATGGTGTTTTTGGTTGGTTTATTTTTCCGTGTATCTTGGGATTTATAATTGCATTTATAAGTATTTTGGCAGAACTTAATCGTTGCCCGTTTGATTTGCCGGAAGCAGAAAGTGAATTGATTTGCGGATACAATACAGAATATTCCGGCATGAGGTTTGCCTTGTTTTATCTGAGTGAATACGTAATGATGTTTGCAAATTCCATATTCTTATCAATTCTTTTCTTGGGTGGGTATTTGTCTCCATTTGGAAAATATTTTTTCACTTCAACTCCGTTAATTTATTTTGAGCAAGCAGCGTGGCTCTTTTTGAAAGCCGGCATGCTGATTTTTGTTATGATATGGATTCGTGCAACACTTCCTCGTCTTGCATCTTTTGATTTATTAAAATTTTCTTGGGTGGTATTGCTTCCACTCTCCATAATAAATTTCTTTATAGCTGTCTTTATTAAAGGGGTAAATGTATGGGGGGCAAATATATGAGGGTAAATCCATGGGACTGATTAAAGGTTTATTGGTTGTTTTAAAGCATTTGTTTATGCGTCCGATTACGCAAGAATATCCGGAAAAGAAACGAGTTCTTCCGGATAGCTTCCGTGGCAAACCTGTTGTTAGTGGCTGTTGTGCTTGCAAAACTTGTGAGAAAGTTTGTCCATCAGGTGCAATCAAAGTTTCAAAGCAAGGTGAAAATATTTCATTTGATATAGACTTAAAAAAATGCATATTTTGTGGAAATTGTGCCTTTTATTGTCCGACGGGTGCTATCAAAATGAGTAAAGAATATGAGCTTGCAACTTCTGATATCAATGATTTAAACTTGCATTATGACAATGTTTGCGGAGGAAAGAATGATTAGTAATCCTGTAATTTTTTATATTGCTTCAATTCTGATAATACTGTTCGCAATTTTTACTCTTTGTGCTAAGAATGTTATAAATGCGCTTCTTGCGTCTGTTGTTGTATTTTTTCTGGGCGCGTTATTTTTCTACGTTCTTGGTTCAGAATACAATGCCATCATTCAAGCTTCAATATACGGATTTGCTGTTCCGATTATAATTGGGATTTCTATATTATTTGAAAACAAGAAAAATCGTGCAGATAGTGAAATAGATACAGATTCTTCTATAAAGAAAAATTCTTTGCTTTCATATTTAACAATTTTGTTTTCAGGAATTTTTATACTTGCGTTTATATATTTGGTTATGATGTCACTTGTAATGACACCGGATACTTTTTATGCAACAGAACCTGCTCAAATCAGTGCGTATGAGAACTTGAAAGCATTTGCAAACGGAATATTTATTAACTATGTTTGGGTATTTGAGCTTGTATCTCTTCTTTTGACAATAGTGATTGCCGGTATTGGAATTATTGGCAGCAAAAAGGAGCGGATTAAATATAAGTCAAGCGAAAGAGGGGAGAATTAATCATGGAAATAACGATGTATCATTATCTGTTTGTTGGCTTGTTATTATTTTTAATAGGACTCATTGGCTCTGTTGTTGTAAAAAATGTTATTAAAATTCTAATCTCTATTGAAATTATGCTTCTTGGAGTGAACATAAATTTTGTAACTTTTGCGACATATTGCAATAATATAAATTTTGACGGTTTTATAATTTCATTATTTTATGTAGGAATTGGAGCCGTGGAATTGGCTATAGCGCTTTATCTTTTCTATTTAATGTATCAGAAGAAGGAATGCGGAAACATAGAAAGTTATGGTGATTTGTAATGGCAGATTTGATTTTAGATAATATGTACTTAATATTATTGCTTCCGCTCTGGATATTTTTGATAATCATGAGCGCAAGATTTTTTGCAATTTATGTGAATAATAAAATTATTTATGCACTAACTTTGCTTTCGTCCTTTTTAGGTACTTTGTTTTGTTCAATCAGTCTGAGTAAATTGACAAGTACAATTATTCAAACGACACCTTTTGTAAAAATAGGAAACTTTACGCTTTATTTTGGATTACAAATTGACAAGCTTTCTTTGGTAATGGCATTGATATTATTCTTAGTAAGTTTTTTGGTGCAGATATTCTCAATTTCATACTTAAAAGATGAACCTAAAAAATACCGTTTTTTTGCATACTTAAATGTATTCAACTTTTTTATGGCAGGGTTATTTTTTAGCCCAAATCTATTCCAAATGTATTTTTTCTGGGAACTTGCAGCGGTAATGTCGTATTTGCTTATAGGATTTGATTATAAAAATCCTGAAAAATCAGAAGCTTCACAACGCGTATTCTTAATGAATAGAGTTGGTGATACTGCGCTTTTAGGTGCAATAATTCTAACTTCATATTTTATGTATAATTATTCGGGAAATTTGTTCTTTACCTCTCTTGAATTTGAAGATTTTAATGCAATTTCTACAATTTTGTACGCGTATACTTCAACTCCGATTTTCTATTTGATATGCGCTTGTTTTATTATCGGAGCTGCCGTTAAATCTGCTCAATTCCCTTTTTATACTTGGTTGCAAGACGCGATGGAAGCAAAACTCCCCGTAAGTGCGCTTTTGCACTCTGCGACAATTGTTGCGGCAGGAGTGTACTTGATAATAAGGATGTTGCCGTTTTTTACTCTTGATAATAATTTGCTCTATATTATTTCATCATTAGGAATAGCAACCGCTCTAATTTGTTCAATATTGGCATCAATTGAAACTCATCCTAAAAAAGTTCTTGCGTATTCAACATCTGCAAACTTGGGTTTGGTCTTTTTGTCGGTCGGAGCTTTGCATATAAAAGCGGCATTAATCTTTTTGACTGCACATGCTTTTATTAAATCGGCATTGTTTTTGTGTTTGAACAAAAAAGAAAATTACATAAATTATATTACGTTTTTGATTTGCGCTCTAAGTCTTGCAGGGTTAATTTTCTCGGGAGTTACTGCAAAAGAATTTATGTTTGCGCAACTTGAAAACAATGCTTTGCTTGCAATTTTATTCTGCATAAGTGCATTCTTTACGGCATTTTACATTATGCGGATATCACTCATCATGATTAAAGATATTAAACTCAAAAATGAAATAAACTTTTCTGAATATTTGCCTATTGCAGGACTTTTGCTTTTGAATGTTTTGTTTTATTTATTAACAAGAGATAAAGTTGCATATAAAATTGCCGAACCATTTTGGGCTGCTCTTGTCGGATGGGCTTTGGTTTATTTGCTTTATAGAATAAATCTTCTTGAAAAATTTAATAAAACTCCAAAAGTGTTGGAAAGATTTTATAATACAAAATTAACAGCTATGTATGGACAAGTTGCAAAGATTTCAAATTTTGTTGATACAAGAATATTTGCGAATTATAAACCGATATTATTTGTTGCTGCAACGGGAGTAAGGTTGTTTGGTTGGATAGAAACAAATGTAATGAATAAGTCGGTAAGTTTTGTTGTTTCATCTGCCAAAAAAATATCAGAATTGGATTCAAAAATTCAGTTAAAAAATGTGCAAGCGTACAACGCATACGCTTTCATTCTGATTACAATTATAATAAGCTTAATAATAATTGCGTACACATTGATGTTAAACCAAATGAGTTAAAGGAGAAATATGGATATATTTTTATCAATACCATTTTTAATATTTATGCCGTTGGTAGTTTCTGTACTACTGATTTCACCATTGTTTACAAAAAACGAAATTGTTGTAAGACGGTTTGCAAAAAGCGTTTTTGGTTTTCATTTTTTGTATTCAATTTTGATGCTTGCACTTTTTGATTCCGCAAATCCGTACGTAAGCTCAATACATTTCTTTGGAATGGATTGGATTCAATCAATTGGTGTAAAATTCTTGTTGAAGCTAGATAATGTTTCAATCATATTAACAGTTTTGACTTCATTTGTGTTTCTAATTGCCTCAATGGCAAGCAAGTATAATATAAGAGCAAATCACAAGTTTTATTATTCAATGTTGTTCCTTTTGGAAGCCGCAATTCTTGGGATTTTTGCGTCAGGAGATATGTTCTTGTTCTTCTTGTTCTGGGAATTAGAACTGATACCTGCATATTTTCTTATCGGAAACAATTGGAACCCTACCAATGGGGTAGATGAGGTAAATGGGGCGAAAAATTCTGCAATAAAATTTGTGCTTTTTACATTCCTCGGCAGTATGGTTATGTTACTTGGAATTTTGCTTTTGCACTATTATAACTACATTTCAAACGGCATACTTTCTGCAACATTTGCAGATATTAATTCTTCTCGCATTCCGAACGCGATTCAAATATTGATTTCAATATGTTTACTTATTGGTTTTGGTGTAAAACTTCCGATAATACCGCTTCATACTTGGCTTCCTGACGCACATACAAATGCGCCGACTCCTGTTAGTATGATTCTTGCGGGTGTTTTGTTGAAAACCGGAGCTTATGGTATTTACAGATTTAATTATGAGACATTGCCGGACGCGTTTGTGACAATTGCACCAATATTAGCGGTTTTTGCTCTTGTAAATATAATTTATACAGCTTTTGTTGCATACGCACAGACTGATATTAAAAGGATTGTAGCGTATTCAAGTATTTCTAATATGGGACTTGTTTTGTTGGGCTTGTGTGCAATAAATAAAATCGGGCTTTCGGCTTCTGTATTTCACATGGTTGCGCACGCTCTTGTAACTTGCGGTTTGTTTATGATTGCAGGGATTGTTTATTTGAGATGTAAAAACAGAGATATTAATACTATTTCCGGCATTGCGTCCAAAATGCCAAGACTATTCGGCTTTGCTGTTTTAATTGTTCTTGCGTCAATTGGAGTCCCAGCTTTTGCTCCGTTTGTGAGTGAAGTCTTAACGATTATTGGTGCAATGAATGCAGAATTTTCGGATATTTTAAAATTTGCAGCAATTTTCTCATTGCCGCTTTTGATATTGAGTTCGTGCTATATGCTTAAATTCTTGCACAAAAGTTTTTACGGAGAATTACCTGTAGAGTACGAGAAAATTAATGATATTTCGGTTCATGAATTTATTGTATTAGCGTCTGTACTTGCAGGTCTGATAATTTTTGGGCTTTTCCCGCAAACGATTTTAGGTATGCTTGGAGGTTAATATGTTAAACGACATTTTTAATATCTTATTACCGCAAATTTCACTGGGGATTTTTATAATTTTTCAATTGGTATTGAGTATTCTCCTTTCTCCGAGATATTATCGTTACTCAAGATTGGTTTCTATTATAGGAATTTCTTTAAGCATTCTCTTGCTTTCTACAGTGCAAACAGAACCTCAATACTTTGCATTCCGTAATTCAATAATGTCAGATTGCTATACGCTTCTTTTTGATTTTATGATACTGGTATGCGGATTTTTGGTAGCGTTGCTTACAAAAAATTTGATAAAAACTATTAAAAGACAGGCTTATGCCTTTCATGCGATATTACTTGCCGCGATTTTTGGTGCAATGAATGTTGTTTCTGCAAATGATTTTCTAACCCTCTTTGTTTCTATGGAAATTTTGAGTTTTTCAACCTACTTTTTGATAGCATCCGCAAAAGGATATTACTCAAAGGAAGCAGCATTCAAATATTTGCTGACTTCTGCTGTTTCATCGGGCGTATTTTTATTTGGAGTATCCTATCTTTACGGTATAACCGGTTCGATAAATCTTTCTACGATTTATGAAATAATGGTGAGTCAAACTCCATCTATTATGTATTCAATTTCTGCAATTATGATTGTTTTGGGCTTGATTTCAAAGCTTGCAATTTTCCCGTTTGCAAATTGGATAATTGATGTATACAAAGGTACGGAAAGCTCAATACTTGCATTTTTGTCGACAATACCAAAGTTGGCAATTTTTGGTATTGTTTGTAGACTATTAGTTTTTCCGTTAAGCAGTAGTTTTGAATTAACGTTTGTGCTTGCAATAATAGCGTTGATAACTGCATTTTGGGCAAATACATACGCCATACGAGAAAATAATGTGAAGGTAATACTTGCGTGTTCTGCATCGGCAAATGCGTCTTACTTGTTGCTTACAGCTTCGCTTGTGTCAGTTTATAATCTTTCAACCGTAATATTTTATCTTTTATGTTATGTATTGATGAATATTTCAGTATTTGCGTTTCTTGGTATGATAACGGGAAAAAATGTTGAAGATTTTAAAGGATTGTTTTATAAAAACCACGGTCTTGTAGGTGCGTATGCGTTTTCAGTATTGGCACTTGCAGGAATTCCGATTACATCAGGGTTTGTTGCTAAAATTTATTTGTTTACCGCAATTGCAAATTCTGGTTTGATATTTGTTCCATTTTTGTTAGCACTTTTATTGTTAATGGTTGCAGCTCTTTATTACTACTTAAAAATTTTAATACCATTATTTGAAAGATGTGATAAAAATGTTCAGACTGAAACGATTAATCCTGCTTTTTCTCAAAAATTTGTACTTGTAATAACTGCGATTGTAACACTTTTAATCGGGATTTATCCGGAAAAGCTCATCGAACTTTGCAGATTTATTGCGTATAACATATAGTTGTACATTCCCTCTCCTTAGGGAGTGGAGTTCTCTATTTCTTCCGTTCCTTGGTGGAGGGTACAGGGCGAGGGGCTTTGATATTATTCAATAACTTGTACAATTATGCCTTGTTCTACTTTGAAGTCGATTTGTCTTTCTACAAAACCTACAACATTATCTTTTATTTTAATAGTACCTTTTACGGGCTCACCCGCCTCGTTGTATATAATAGTCTGCTCATATCTATCTGTTTTATAAATTGTAGTTCTTGGTCCTACATCAGTTTCTCCCATTCTCATATCATCATATACAGTTACCGTGCCTCCATCAGAGGAAGTATATGAGATTGGAGCGCCCATATGAAAATTCCTCATACCTGTATCAGCGTAACCTAAAACTCCAAGTTCATTTGCGCTAGATTGATGTCCTAACCCAACAGGGCTTTTTGCAAGAAGTTGTTTTACCGCTTTGAATGGAGATGGCTCATTCAATACTTTTTCTATATCATCATTAGTAACCTTTTTTGAAGCTTTAGGGCCTTTTGTCATATCTATATTGTTGGCGGATGAAACTTTTTTTAATGGGGTATTTTCTGTTTGAACAGCACTTGTTTCATTTAATTGATTAATTTTTAACATTGTAACTTCTCCTTTTCTTTTTTTAATATCTTCTCATTACTTTGTGGAATGTCGTGTTTTTGTTTTCTATAAATGTAACATAATGTGTATTATGTTACATTTTTTAATCGCGAACATGTTGCGTTAACGCAAAATACAATATCCTCAAAAAGCTGGATTCCCAAGCCTTCGGCTTGAGAATG
>CAZCZF010000009.1:0-44566 GCA_964503025.1 uncultured Vampirovibrio sp.
ACATTTTTATAAAGTCATTTTTTATTCAAAAATTGCCTTTTTTGTTTTATAATATCAAGTTTTGTCAGAATATTATCTTGCTAGCCACTATTAACGTACCTTTCACCTTTTTATTCAAAAAAGTAAAATTTTATGAGATTTTGTACAAACCCAAATTTTAGTTTTATTTTTTTTCTTGTTCATTTTCTCTTCTTATTTGCGAAGCAAGAAGAGAAAGCGAACCAAAAGAGAAGAAACACGCAATCGTTTTCGACATTTTCGCTACGCACAATTAATATGTATTTAAACGGAAACAGAGTTTTAATACACAACTTTTCCCATGACAACACGCTTTTTTGCACCTGTACAAGAAGGAAGATTGTTCGGAATACCGTAGTAATTACAATATCCGAGAAGCGCAAATGCCATAACTTCTTTGAAATTATTAGAAATTCCATAGTCTTCATGGGTTTTGAGTTCTATATGTTTTGACAAATATGTCCTCAAATTTTTCATCATTGTCTTATTATATGCTCCGCCACCCCCAATTATTACAGTGTCGACATGCACAGAAGGGTATACAAAACGTTCATAAGCCTGAGCAATTGTTTTTGCAGTAAGCGCTGTTAATGTAGCAATTACGTCTTTTGGCTCTGAAGGAGCTGTTTTTAAAATATTTTCAATATATTTATCGGAAAAATATTCTCTACCTGTTGTTTTTGGGGGTTCCATAAAATAATATTCATCTTGTAACAAACAATCTAGCCAACTTTCGCAAACATTACCGGAAGCTGCAATTTCACCATCTTTATCGTATTTTTTTCCAAATAATTTTTGAACGCAATAATCAATCATTATATTTCCACAACCGGTATCAAACCCGAAAGTTGCGCAATCGTCAGAGACGACTGTTACGTTAGAAATCCCACCGATATTTTGCACAAGCGAATTTTTAAACCATTTTTCATCAGCAAAGCAAACCAACGGTGCACCTTGTCCACCCGCTGCAATATCACTTTCTCTATAATTTGAAATAGTCATACAGCCTGTTTCTCTCGCAATAATTGCACTTTCGCCAATTTGCAAAGTACTTTTCAAAGAAACTCCGTCAAGTTTTTCATCAAACGGATAGTGATAAATCGTTTGTCCATGACTCGAAATCAAATCGGGCTTCCCAAATTCTGCAATTAAAACATTTGCCGCGTCTGCGAAACATTTTCCTACGGCAAAATTCAATTGGCACAAATCTTTTACGGAAATATCGCCTCTAAAAGCCGAGAATAATTTTGCTCTTATGTGTTCAGGATACGAGTAATTTATTCCATGGATAAGTTTTACCGACAAATCCGGATTAACTTCACACAATCCTGCGTCAATTGAGTCACATGATGTCCCCGACATTAAGCCTATTATTTTTTTTGTCTCTTTTTCTTCCATATGAGATTATTATATCAAAAAATAAAAGGGTGCCATATATAACAACACCCTTTATTAACCCAATAATCTCCTACCCCAAAAATCTATTTTTGGTCCTCAAATCTCCAAAATAATTTAATAAAATAATCTTTCATAAAAGGTAAATGTTTAATTAATATTGATTTGTGTTTTTTCTCTCCTCAAGGTTCAAATTATCCAAAACTTTTATATCTTTTTTGTATCTTTGACCCTGCCCAAGTCTTGTAGCCATCACTCCTTTCAGGTATGTATATATAGTATAATTTTCAAATCTTTTTTTCAAGTAAAGAATTTAATAAAAATATTTACAATACAGCATGCTCCCCATGCTTTCTGGAAAAAATACGTGTTAACAAAAATTTACGTTAACAAACATACAAAAGTGTATTGACAAAAGAATTTTTCAACGTATTTCAATAAAATAATATGTTTTGTTGAAACATTGAAAAATATTTAAAATTTTTAAATAGCTTTATCTTGTTTATTTTTATAAATAGTATATCCGCAAAATAGAGCAACCGCTGCTATAACACTACCTGCAATGATTGTACCTTTTAAAAAATGTTTTTTCTTACCGGATAAATATAAATTTTTTGCATTATTATAAAACAAATCATCTATAATTTGTTCTGCTTGTGGTTTCAAGTCTTTATCATTCCTGATTGAGGTTTTAATTTTATCTACGAAATCCGAATAAATTTTCTTTACATCACCTTTAGCCTGAAATCTTGCAAGTGGTGCATCCGTTCCGAACATTAACCTAAAAGACTGATCGCCATATTTCCAATCTTTTTCTCCAATACCTTTAAGTCGCCTTATAGCTTTTACAATATGCGTTTGCGCATTATCAATATCTACCCACGAAACATCAGCATAGAGATTAGCATTTCCTTTTTTTACAGATTCAACGAGAATATCAATTGCTTTATCGTGCGATTCTTGCCAACCTGCACCCATGTGAGCCATTACTACAGGAGTTTTGGGATATTTTTTTGCTAAATTATAAATACTTTGAGGGTCAGAAATATGTATTGAATTTGGGTTAAGCTTGCCTTCAATAGTATTTACTTGACTGTGAAACAAACACGGCAAATTGTTTTTTGAGGCAAATTTCATATAAGGTTCGTATTTCTTATTTGATAAATCTAATTGTTGAATATCAGAATGAAATTTTAAACCGACAAAATCGTTCGGATAGTCTTTGAAAAGTTTTTTTATATTTTTAACATCTCCTTCTTTGGGGTTGCAGGAAGCTAAAACTGCGTACTTATCATTATTTTTAAATAATTCTAAAGCAGCTTTATTCCCTTCATACTCACCTTTTACAGAGTGCAAAACATCCAAATCCGACACAATCATCTTTTCAACAGTATCTTTGTTTGGAAGAGCAGATTTTACAAAAACGTCGAGTTGTTCTTTTGTATTAATTTCTTTATCATGCTTTCCGATATGCGTATGAGAATCGATAATTTTACCCCTAAAATATACATGAAAGCCTGTAATTCTAGTGACATTCATCGTACAAGTCTCCTATGTATTGATTTTGTTCAGCTCTCCTTTGTACGATTTTATCGACATATGAAGAACACTTTTATTCCCCAAAATAACCATCAGTACAGAAATATCTGCAGGCTTAACTCCGCCAATTCTGGAAGCTTGTGCCAAGTTTTGCGGACGGATTTTTTCAAGTTTTTCTCTTGTTTCAGTTGAAATATGTTTGATTTGCGAATAATCAATATTAGCAGGTATTCTGTATTTTTCTAATTTTTCTGCCGTTTCTACTTGCTGTTCCTGACGCTTTATATATCCGTCATATTTTATCAAAACTTCTGCTTCATCAGAAACATCCTCTGCAATATTCTTTGCAACATCATCCAACTCTCTATAAACATCATAAGTAATATTAGGACGCTTTAGAAGTTCCACCATTCTTACACCGCGGTCAATATGCTCTCCAAATTTTGCCAGAACATTATTCACATCATCTGTTGCAGAAAGTTTAGTTTCCTCTAATCTTTTAATCTCGCGTTGTATATTTTCCTGCTTATCTAAAAATCTTTGATATTGCGCATCATCAATTAAGCCAACAGCGTGCCCGATTTCTGTTAAACGAACATCCGCGTTATCCTGCCTTAACAACAACCTGTATTCTGAGCGCGAAGTTAACATTCTGTAAGGCTCTTGAATATCCTTTGTCACCAAATCATCAATCAAAGTTCCAATATAAGACGACGCTCTGGAAAGCTCCAACGGTTCTGAATTATTCAAATATTTAACAGAATTTATCCCTGCAATCAAACCTTGTGCCGCAGCTTCTTCATAACCGCTGGTTCCGTTTATTTGCCCCGCAAAGAACAATCCTTCAATATCCTTTGACATCAAAGAATGCTTGGTCTGAACCGCCGGAACATAATCATACTCTACTGCATAAGCAGGCTTAATTATATGTGCGTTTTCTAATCCCGGAAGTGAACGCAACATCTCTACCTGAACACATGCCGGCAAGCTTGTTGAAAAACCTTGGATATAAACTTCATAAGTATTCAGACCCTCCGGCTCAATAAAAATATGATGCGAAGGATTTGACGCAAATCTTACAATCTTATCCTCAATAGAAGGACAATACCTTGGACCAACACCTTGAATTAAGCCTTGATACATAGGTGATTTATCCAGATTGGCACGAATTATTGCGTGCGTCTCCTCATTTGTTCTTGTTAAATAGCAAGGATACTGAGGACGAACAGGGCGATTAGGTTTAAACGAATAAAAACTTAGTTTTTCATCTCCAGGCTGAATATCCATTTTTGAATAATCAATCGTACGCTTATCAACACGTGCAGGAGTTCCGGTTTTAAGTTTTTTGGTCACAATCCCGTGTTCTCTCAATGATTGCGAAAGTCCTATTGCTGCGCGTTCACCCAATCTACCGCCTGAATATGCCTGCAAACCAACATACATTTTTCCTTCAAGAGAAGTTCCGGTTGTTAAAATAATTGAACGACATTCGTATTCTAACCCGTACTCGTCGACTGCACCTACAATTTGTTTATTCTTAACTTTGATATCCGTAATACAAGTCTGCTTAATCCATATATTATCAGTGCTTTCCAAAATATTACGCATATATTGCGTGTACTCTTTTTTATCAGATTGAGCTCTTAAGGCTCTAACCGCAGGTCCTTTGGAAGAATTTAAAGTTTTCATTTGGATATAAGTAGCATCAGCAACTTCGCCCATAACTCCGCCCAATGCGTCAATCTCACGCACTAATGTAGATTTTGCAGGACCTCCAATTGCAGGGTTACAAGGCTGCAATGCAATATTGTCAACATTCAGCGTACACAACAAAACATTACACCCCAAACGAGCAGCGCTCAACGCAGCTTCACAGCCTGCGTGTCCTGCTCCAACAACTATTACATCAAATTTATTGTTTAAATAATCCCTACAAGTCATAGACTAATTATATTACAAAAGCCACAAGTTTAAAACATGTGGCTTTTTAATTATTTTTTTAAATCCTATCCAATTACCGGCGCAACAAATGTTCTTGTAGCAAGGTCTTTATCAAGCAACAACAAAGCTTTCTTATCTTCGCCGATTAATCTTAACGTAGCCAAAACACCACCTACACTTGCTTCTTCTTCAACTTGTTCTTTGATATACCAATCAAGAAGATGTAATGCAGCTCTGTCGCGCACTTCTTCCGCAACATCCGCCAACGCATTAATTCTTGAAGTAACATACTCTTCATGTCTCAAAACATGTTCAAAAACTTCAAGAGGCGTTGAACCCTCAACAATCGGTTTATCAATAGCTCTTAAATCAACATGTCCGCCACGTTCGTTTAAATAATTAATCATTCCGTATGCATGCGATCTTTCTTCTTGAACCTGAACATCAAACCAATTTACAAATCCTTGCAAATTTAATTCTTGAAAATATATTTTCATCGCATGATAAAGATATTCAGAATAAAGTTCTTTGTTAATTTGGTCATTAAATGCTTCTTGTAATTTTTCGTTAATCATATTTAAACCTCCATACTCTGCATTTTCCCTCTTTCCTTATAGAAAAGGATAGGCGAGAAATACTCACTATTTTAATTTTATCACTAATTTGATAAAATAAGTCTATGAATGAAATATTTTTACTGTTTATTTTTTGCAGTTTTATTTGGTCACTTTTTATTGAACCCAATTTGCTTGTTGTAAAACACTATAAATCAGACTCTTTTAAAACAAAAATCGTTTTTGCAAGTGATTTTCATATATCTAAAAACGACAAAAAACGACTTGAACGAGTTGTAAATCTCATAAACGCTCAAAACCCTGAATTAGTTTTGCTTGGTGGAGATTTTATCAAAGGACATGATGGGAAAAATACTCTCCCGATAGAAAAACAAGCAGAAATTCTGAGAAGAATTAATGCGCCTGTTGTCACTGTTTTAGGAAATCATGACGGTTGGTATAACAAAGAAAAGGTTGCACAAAGTTTAGGCAATATTGGTTTTACGGTCTTACTAAATTCCAATACAAAAATTGGCGAACTTTATGTTGCCGGAGTTGAAGATTTACAAACATCTTTCCCTGATATTCAGCAAGCTTTAAACGGAACTAACTCTCCAAGAATTCTCCTAACACATTCACCCGATATTTATTATGATGTAAAAGAAAATGTTGATTTGATACTCGCAGGTCACACACATGGCGGACAAATTTACATTCCGCTGATTGGTGCGCCTGTCATTCCTTCCAAATACGGTTCAAAATTTGCAGAACGCGTCATTAAAGGAACTCAAAACAAAATGATAATTACAAAAGGTATCGGAACAAGCATTTTACCGTTCAGATTTTGTTCCGTTCCTGAAATCGTTGTAATTAATTGATTTTGAAACTGACACGTGATATAATTTCGGTATGGAAATAAGTGCGGAAATGAAGTCCTCAGACATAAAAGGGAAGAGCAAAAAACGCGGAATGACAGCACAAACCCGTTTAATATTGGCAGGTTTGGGTGTTAGTACTGCATTTATTTTACTTGCAGCAGGCTTTGCAACATACAGTATCACACAAAATATGAACAGTGCTTACAGAAGTTTCGCTCAAGTCCTTGCAAAAACGCTTGCAATTGAAGGTGTTGAAGTTACAAAAGAAGTTCCTGAACTAGCAAAATATGACGTTCTTAGATCAAATTCCGTTTCTATTTTAAAAAGCAATGATGATATTGCATACATTATTTTTAAAGATAATAAATCAAAGGTTATTTATTCAAGTAAAGACGATTATCCGGAACAAGCAGAAAAAGCACGCATTCCGGTAAGTTCTCCGATGGTGGTTAAAAATCTTTCCGAAAAAATAAATGTAGGTTCAGTAGAAGTTGGTTTGTCAGGAAGCATTATAGACAGAGTTTCTGCAACTTCTAAAATGTCTATCGCAATTGTATTTATTTTGGCATGGCTGGTTATTGTCGGCATTATTTATATGAACTCTCCGATGGTGGTTAAAAATCTTTCCGAAAAAATAAATGTAGGTTCAGTAGAAGTTGGTTTGTCAGGAAGCATTATAGACAGAGTTTCTGCAACTTCTAAAATGTCTATCGCAATTGTATTTATTTTGGCATGGCTGGTTATTGTCGGCATTATTTATATGAACTCTTCTATCATCACAAGAGAATTGAGAAAACTGCACAAAGGTGTAAAGAAAATTTCTACCGGCGAATTTGGTTACATGATTGACGATAAAGATGTTGATAGTGAAATCAAAGAACTGTACAGTGCATTTAATGACATGTCCGAACGTTTAAGCAGATATAACGAACAAACCATTGAAAGCTTGACATTTGAACGCAACAAGTTGGAATCCGTTTTAATGAGTATTGTCAACGGTGTTGTCGTTTGCGACAACCATGACAAAGTAATTATGGTCAATAATTATGCAGAAAGACTTCTTGAAGTTGAAGAAGAAGACATTTTGAATACTCAAATTCAACAATTCTGCGATTCAAGCGGAGAATTTTGTTTTGCGGAAAAAATTACACAATTTAAAGACACACCACTTGATGATGACGGTTCACCGGTTCCATTTAACATAGAAATTGACAAAAGAATACTCAAATGTCTTATTTCACCAATGTTTACACGTTCAAATTCTTACGTCGGATACATTATTGTTATTATTGACGTTACAAAAGACGTTGAGATGGATCAATTACGTTCTAATTTTATTTCCAATGTTTCTCACGAATTGAGAACACCTGTAACCGTTCTAAGAAGCTATATAGATACTCTTTACGGATATGGTAATGATTTTGATTTTAATACCCAAAGAGAATTTATCGGGGTTATGAATCAAGAAATAATCAGGCTCAATCGTATGGTTAATGACATTTTGGATTTTTCACGCTACGAAGCTCAAAATGTTAAAATGGAAAAAACCAAAACAGATATTATTGAAATTATTGAGGACGCGGTTAACCAAGTTCAAGTTCTTGCAAAAGAACATGATTTAACAATTTCTATAATGAAAGAGCCTGATTTACCACAAATTTATGTAAATATTGACAGCATTTCTCGTGCATTTATGAATATTTTATCAAACGCAATTAAGTATTCTCCTGACGGAAAACGTATCAAAGTACGTGCAGAGCGCTCACGTGACGGCGAGTATGTTGAAATCAGCGTTGAAGATCAGGGTGCCGGAATTTCTGAACAAGACCAGAAAAAAGTATTCGACCGATTCTACAGATGCGAAAATGCAACCCACACTGTTAAAGGCACGGGACTCGGCTTGCACCTTGTAAAAGTAACCGTTGAAAAACACCACAGTGGACAAGTATTTGTTAACTCAAAAGAAGGCGAAGGCTCAACATTTGGCTTCAGACTTCCAATCAACTTACCACAAGAAGAAGTTGAAGAATATATACCGAAACTTCCCGCAGAAAGCGAAGCTTAAGCTTGTAACACCGGATTTTCAAGCTCGCGTCTGATATCATCAACCGACACATGAATAATCGGCGAATTGTCGTCTTTTTTTAAATACACATCAATAATTCCCGATTGAACGATAAATCTTTTACACAAAATACAAATAAAATTATGACCATAAATATACATAGACGCACCTATGCAACGGTCTTGTCCTGCTTGAATTATAGCGTTTTGTTCAGCATGGATTGAACGGCAAGTTTCATAGCAAGTTCCGGAAGGTATGTTATTCTTGATTCTGAAACATTCACCACGTTCATAGCAAGATTCTACTCCTGACGGTGTTCCGTTATATCCGGTTGCCTTAATTTTTTTATCCTGTCCGACTATAACCGCACCAACTTGTGCTCGCAAACAATTTGAACGGGAAGAACAAGTCTTTGCCATATCCAAAAAATAATCAGTCCAAGATTTTATTGTCATAATAGAATACTCCCATATTATTCCTCTAAACCTTCACCAAAAAGCCGAGCAAAAAAGAGCACGTCCTAACAAAGACCTGCTCTTTTGATTTAAACTTTTTTGTATTCTGCATGACGCCAAGTTTGTAATCTTACGTCAAGTCTAATACATTTACCCCCTAAGCGCGTTTGCTGCCGGAGATTGCTATTTGATGTCTGCCTTTAGCACGTCTTCTGTTTAAAACTTCTTGACCACCCGGAGTTGCCATTCTTGCTCTAAAGCCACTTACGTGCTGTCTTTTAATTTTTGTTCCTTCTAGTGTACGTCTCATTTTTTTATTCCCTTTTCAGCTAATTTTTCTATTATGCCCTCATGCTATCCAAAACATGCTTATTCGTCAAGTGGGAACATGTTGACAAGCGGAAAATGCACTTATGCCCTTCCGCAACAATTTTTAAATTTTTTCCCGCTACCGCAAGGACAAGGGTCATTTCTGCCAACTTTTTCCGTTATAACCGGTTGAGTTGGTTTCGGTTCGGAAATGTATTCAAAAATTTGAGAAAATGCATTTGAACAGAAAAGCACTGTCGCAGACGAATAGATTTTATTTTTTACATAATCAGATTTGTATTTGTTAATCAACTCTTCATACGTAAATTTAGTTTCCATACTCTCATTAATCACTTCCATAAAATTTGGATATTTTGTAGAAATTCTGTCAAGAATTGTGTTTGGAATAGAATCATTCGTCAAGAAGTATTCAACACACGCTTTTGCATTTTCAACAGAATCCTTATCCTCAAAGATTTTACTGAAAGTTTGGTAAAAAGGTATTGCATACAAGCCATTCTGCTCATCAAAGATTACTGCAACATCATAAGTCTCATTGTGTGAAGCAAAACCGCCCATTGAATTTTCAAGAAAATTAGAATAATTGTTATCCAATTCCTTTACGTGGAAAAATTTGTAAGAATCAATGTCACATCCTTTGTCAGAAAGGTCAACATCTTCACCTTCATTAAATGCGCCAATAATATCATCAGCATGTTTATTGGTCGTTAGAATAATATCTGTATTAAATGTTTTGATGAATTTCTGATACATTTCCGAAATCGCATTCTTGATTTCCTCTTCCTTTTGAGGATTATCAAAATAAAGCATTCTTGGAGTATGTACAAGTTTCATAACAGCATAACGGAAAGCTTCCTCTTTTTGTGAATGCGATAAAATACTTGAAATTTCTATTACATAGTATTCGCCGTCAAGTTCAAAAATCCTTGCAACAATATACTGACCGGCATAAACTCCTCTGAAATTAGTCATTTTTGTAAGAGAAAGTACTTTATAAGTTCTTTCATTAATCAAATTATATAATTCAAATCCGTTTTTCAAAATCTTTTTAATTTCAAAAATTGATGACTGCGCATTTATAAAACTTTCGATTACAGAGCTTTCTCCCTTTTCTTCTTTAAACATCTCCAAAACTGATTTACCGTCAATTCTGCGTTCAAAAATGTATGGCAAAAAGATTTTTTCCATTTGGCTAAGCGGAATATTTTTTGCACCAATTGTAGATAAATATTCGGCAAAATCTTCTTTTACAGTTTCGTTAGTTTGTGTAAAATCAAAAATTTCTTTAACAATATTATTAATTTCGTTAATTTTTTCTATAACAGTCATAGCCTTCTCCTCATGTTCAGTACAAGAATAGCGTAAGCATAACTATTAATCAATCATTCTCTAAGATAATAATTTAATACTCCTTTGTCACTTCATTCTATGTTATAATTTTTCTATGAAAAATATTCAGATACAATGTCCGGCAAAAATTAACCTGACACTGGAAATCGTTAATAAACGAGATGACGGTTTTCACAACATAAAGAGTATTATGCAGATGATAAATCTGTATGACATTTTGGATGTAAAAATCGAAGAAGGAAACGGAGAAATTCTACTTTCCGGCAATAGTACAGAAATTCCTTATAATGAAAAAAATCTTGTTTACAAAGCTGCAAAATTATTTTACGAACGCACCAACATAAATAACATAAAAACCGAAATTTATATTGACAAAAAAATACCGATATCAGCAGGACTTGCAGGCGGAAGCACCGACGCAGCAGGTACAATTTTAGGGTTAAATAATTTATTAAACAATCCGTTAGATATGAATGAATTGCACTATTTATGTTCACAACTCGGTTCGGATTTGAATGTCTGCCTTGAAGGCGGATGTCTTTTAGCAACTTCTCGCGGAGAAAAAATTGAAAAAATCAAATCTGCAAATTATCCCGTAACATTAATTAAACCAAAGAATCTTGGAATTTCCGCAAAAGAAGCTTACACAAAATATTCAGCAAAGGAACACAAACCTAAATTAGATATGACTGAAAAGATGATTTTTGCTTTGAATAACGGAGAAGATATTACGAGATTTTTGTACAATGACTTGGAATATGCCGTTTTTGAAGATTATAAAGAACTTCAAAAAATAAAAGAAATTCTGCCAAACGCTATTATGTCCGGCTCCGGCTCTACATATTTTGTTTTGGCTGATATTAATTTGAATCTTGAAAACTACCAAGTTATAAGAGGATTAGAATTTATACAAACCGGTGTTTCCAAAGTTCAAGACTGTTATCAGAAGATCAAATTGTAACAATTTTGTAACGTATTGGCAAATAATTTTTTTAGAGGTTATATTATGCTATAAGGATATTTTGTAGGAGAAATTATCCTTTGCATGAGGTCAAAAAGTGGTAGATAACAGATCAGCCGGTTTTTATGGAATCGGCGGTGCATTTAATTTCAAAAGTGGTGATCCATCAGGTACTGCAGCAAAAATGAGTCAAGAAAAATACGGCTCAGAAGCAATGTACCTTCCACCGGCAGAAGGCGAAGAGGATGGAAACTTTTATAACGAACAATTTGTTGACCGCAGCGCTCTTTTAAGAGCAACCTTAAACTCGCTTGCCATGTCAAATGTAGCTTCTGTTTTGAATGCAAAAAGACACAAAAAATCTCTGAAAGACCTTATTGAAGATAATGACGAAGAAATTAACCTTGAAGATGATAATGAAGAATACGAAGAAAATGACAAAAAATCCAAAAACGAAGAAGAGCTTGATGACAAGGTTTAATTAATATTATATTGGAATGACTCCAACCTTTTTATATTTACGCTTTATTTATTCTGTGTTACAATGTCAAATGGTCAAGGGGATACGTATGTCAGAAGAAAAGAAAACAAATAATTATGCACTGAGAGAGCCGAAGTTTTTTAATAAATGGCGAAAATTATTTCTATTTTTAGTAACACATGTTGGTTATATGCTTAGATTTAAGCTTGTATACAGGTTGGAAGTATACGGCAAGGAAAATATACCAAGCGATAATAACTATATTGTTGCAGCAAACCATCTTTCAACTTTAGATCCGCCACTTGTATGTGCGGTTATGAACAGAAGTGTTGCATATATGGCAAAAAAAGAGTTGTTCAGCAACCCATTTATGATATGGTGGCTAGACTGGCTAGGTGCTTTTGCGGTAGACAGAGAAAAACTTAGTGTTTCTACTATTAAAACCGTTAAAAACTTGAAGCAAACAGATTGGGTGCTCGGGATTTTCCCACAAGGTACTCGTCAGGAAGTAGGTGAAATCGGTCCTGTCGCAAAAGGATTTGCTTCTCTTGCAAAAAGTACAAAGTGTGGAATTTTGCCTATTGGGATAACAGGTACACAGGAAGTTAAAAGATTACCGTTTTCCGGAAAAATAATAGTAAGAATAGGAGAGGTTATTCCTTTCACCGATAATGTGGATAAAATGGTTCAAGATTGGGAAAATGCAATAAAAGAACTTACAGGATTTAAACAGGTTAGCACAGAAGAATAGATTAAGGAATGAAAATGAGCAAAGAAAAAAATTATAACCGCAGAAAAGAAAAAGATTATAACTTTTTTAGAACATCGTATTACATACTGTTTCTTATTTGCGTAGTTTGTCCGATAACAAAGCTAATGTACAATCTTAAAATTGAAGGCAGAGAGAATTTGCCAAAGGATTCGCGCGTTATCTATGCAGGAAACCATGTTTCATACATAGACCCTCCGCTTATTTCTCTCGCAGCGTGGAAAACTATTGCGTATATGGCAAAAAAAGAGCTTTTTCATGACAAAAATAAACTTTTACGTTTTCTTGTTCACACCCTCGGAGCATTTGCCGTAAACCGAGAAAAACCGGAAATTGCGACTTTTAAAACATTGAAAGCAGTTTTTAATACATCTTGGTCTTTGGGTATCTTCCCACAAGGTAAAATAGTAAAAGAACCTGTTATAAGTCATATACACAAAGGCTTTGTAATGTTTGCAAAAAAATTCAGAGCAGATATTGTTCCTGTTGGCATTTGCGGATTTGACGGTTATGCAAAAAAACTTTTTGAAAAACATATTACCGTAAAAATAGGTAAGCCTATTTCTTACAATTTGTCAGAAGATGAAATTATGAGAGAATGGGCAAGACAGGTATGTGAATTTACAGGTTTTGAAAATAAAATTGAAGAATCTATTGTAAATCAATCAAATGTCTAATTTACAATTCTTTACATGTACGCAATTTTTAAATTTAGCTGTTTTTACTTAAAAGGGCATTTATGCTCAAAAAAAAATTTTGCAAGAGGTAAATTATGAATATACCGCAATTGACTAGTTTAAGGCTTACTAACCCACTTACTCAAAACAAACAACAAAATAACATAATATCTACTAATTTCGGATTAAAAATGAATGCACCGTTAACGCAAGATACTGTATCCTTTCAAGGTACATCCAAGAAATTGGTGTCAAGAACTTTCGGTGTTTCTTTACAAGTTGCCAGAAGTATTAATGAAGAAGCCCAACCAATGCAAGAATCTATCAGAAAATACCTCTCACGTCTTTTTGGAGATTTAGTTGCGACAGATTTGAAACCAAATAATCTTATTTATGCGATAAAAGATCGTGCAAAGTCTCCCGGCTCAATTGTTGAAAAAAGCGCAACAAGACAATGGAACTGTAAACAAGAAGTTTTCAACTACATGACCGACTTAAACGGTGCAAAAATCATTATGAAAGACGGTAGGAAAAAAGCCGTAGAGACAGTTTTAAAAAGATTTTTTAACGAAATTGAAAAAGGCAGAGTAGAATTACTTGAAATTGAAAATAAACGTCCGATAATTACCAGCAATTACAAGCGTACTAAAAAAATGCAGTATGATTACGCTTCTACAGATTTCTTGGAAGAACTTAAACAGGTGCAGGAAAATAAATGGGATACCATGAACTTAAAAGAAAGAAGAATGGTTCGCACAAATATGAACGATTTAACTGATATGAATTACATGGCAATCCATTTCTTATTCAAACTCCGTGGAGAATCAAGACCTTTCGAGCTTACTCTTTTAGGTAAGAACGTAAATTCATTAAAAGATTTAGACGATAAGTTATTTAAAATTCTAAACAATAAAAATGTTGATAAAAAATACAAACCTCTTTCTGAAGTCGTAAAACCACTAGCACAAGACGGTAACGAAGATTTACTTGAAACATTCAACCAATATAGACGAGATGCGTTTATATTCCAAAGAGAAAAACAGCCTACAACGTTTTCTGATGCAGACGAAATAGACTTTTTCCTTCCACTCAAGTACAATCTTCCTGCGAAGTTTGACTTGAATAATTTAGCACGAATTATGCGCGAATGCGACGAAAAAGCAGCCTTAGAAGCGGCAAACAAATCTAAAAATTAGTTCTCGCTTGGCTTTTTGCGTTTCCTTTGCGGCTTATTAGTTTTCTTTGTAAACTGCTGAGGCGCATTGTTGTACGATGTTTGTATACGTTTTACAGAAAAGACATCAGGCATGGACTGAAGTGCAATCATAACTTTTCTTAACGTATCAATGTTATCAAGCTCAATTCCGAGTTCAATAATTCCGACTTTGCCTTTGGATTTTACATTCGCAGAACAAATGTTTGTGTTGTTGTCAGAAACAACTCCAATAACATCTTTCAAAAGCCCCATTTTTTCTGCCGTTTCAATACGTATAGTTGTACTGTATGTCTTGTTAACATTATTTCCTGACCAGTGAATGTCAATTAAACGTTCAACGGGTATATTTTCTAAAGTTTTACAATCCAAACGGTGTACGGTTACACCTTTTGAGCGAGTAACAACACCGACAATCGGCTCTCCCGGAATTGGTGAACAACACCTTGCAAAAGAATATAACAGTCCTTCAAGTCCGACAATATCCTTTTCAGAAGCTTTTTTAGGACGATGGGCAGCGGCAGATTCTTGCTTCGGAGGTTTTCTTAAACGATTAACTATTTTAAGCACCGTAGTTTCACCATAACCAAGCGCAGCAAACAAATCATCCGCACTTACATAGTTCATTTGTTTGGCTACTTTTTCAAACTCGCCATTCTTCACAAACTCATCAAACACTGTTTTTGTAAGTTCGTGCTCCAAGTTTGCTTTTCCAATTTCAATATGGTCTTCACGCTTATTCTTTTTATACCATTGTCTTATTTTTGACGAAGCTTGCTTTGTAACAACAAAGTTAAGCCAATCCAGACGCGGCGCAGAAACTTTGGAAGTCATAATTTCAACGATATCACCGTTTTTTAGCTTGGTATCCAGTTGTGCTATACGTCCGTTAATCAATGCTCCAACGGTTTTGTGTCCTACATCAGAGTGAATACGATATGCAAAATCAACCGGAGTTGCGCCTTGTGGAAGGTCAATAACATCCCCCCCCGGAGTGAAGGCAAAAACTTGATCCGAAAATAAATCGAGTTTTACGGAATTAACAAAATCTTCTGCATTTTTAGTTTCTTTATTGTATTCAACAAGTTTTCTCATCCAAGAAAACTTGATATCACTTGCAGAGTCTGCTTTTTTAGAGCCTTTTTCTTTGTATCTCCAATGCGCCGCAATACCATATTCAGCTATTTCGTGCATTTCCCAAGTCCTGATTTGCACTTCCAGCGGTTTTTGCCTTGGTCCAATTACTGATGTGTGCAATGACTGATACATGTTTCCTTTTGGCATTGCAATGTAATCTTTGAATCTGCCCGGAATCGGTTTAAATTGAGAGTGAATCAGTCCTAAAACTTCATAGCACTCTTTTTCCGTATCAACAATTACACGCACTGCAGTAATATCGTAAAGGTCATGAAACGCAACATTCAAGCGTCTCATTTTGTTGTAGATACTGTAATAATGCTTTGCACGTCCTGTAATTTGGGCATTAATTCCACTTGCCTTAACGTCTTTTGAAATTTTATCAATCAAAAGCTTGACTGTCATTTCACGTTCAGCTTTTTTTTGCGAAACAAGTTGTGCAATTTCATAATATTTGTCCGGATGAAGATATTTTAGTGATAAATCTTCAAGCTCCGCTTTAATCTTACCAACACCAAGACGGTTAGCCAAAGGAGCAAAAATATCAAGAGTTTCTTGCGCAATTCTTTGTTGTTTTACAGGAGTCATATAATTTAATGTTCGCATATTATGCAGTCTATCTGCAAGTTTTAAGAAAATTATGCGGACATCGCTCGCCATTGCAATAAGCATTCGGCGAAAATTCTCTGCTTGACGCTCTTCTGTTGATTTGAACTGTAGTTTGCCAAGCTTTGTAACACCTTGAACAAGGTTCAAAACATCTTCACCAAACAACTCTTTCAATTCTTCTGGCTTTGTATCCGTATCCTCAAGAATATCGTGCAAAAATCCTGCCATGAGCGTATGTTTATCTGCTCTTAAACCAACAAGGACTTTAACAACTTCCATCGGGTGAATTATGTACGGTTCTTCCGAAACCCTATATTGCCCTGAATGAAGCTTTTTAGCAAATTCAAAAGCTTTTTCCAATTCTTCTATATCTGATTGGGTATACTGTTGCTCACTCAAGAGCGCTCTTATCTCTTCAAAATTAATTACATACTGTTCCATATATAGCTATAATAGGAGTTTTTTTAGATTACGTCAAGTCTTATTATTAGTAAAAACTTTCAGAGAATGTTACACTTCGTTACATAAAAGTCAATTTTTTCATACAAATTGTTTTTATATAAGTAAGGAATTTAATTTTGGGATTAGGAGAATTTAATTATGGCAGTCGGAGCAAGAGATTACATTGATAAGTTACTGGTAAAAAAATATGCAGACGAAAAAGTTGATAACCATGATGCAATGGAATCAATGGTTGACCCTAAAAAAATGCTTGATGCAATGAACGACGTTGCAACAATTCAAAGAAACATGTTTATGATGTCACAAAAACTTTGTGCTGTATGTTACGCAGTTAACGCAAAATCTGCAAGATATCGCGGAAAAGAAGTTAATGAAAACTAAATGTTTTTGTCAACAACGACTTTGTGAAGTCCCTTTGGATGGTCTACATTTCTGTTCAATTTTAAAGCGATTTCCAATGCTATTTGTTGGCATATAATAACATTTGCAAACATTTGTTGAATCTCGTTTTCACATTCAACATTGATATTTCCGTTGGAAGGAATCTCTTTGTCAGAACAACCAATTATAACGATTTGCGGTTTATAATCCGATTTAATCTTTTGCAAATTAGCAATTGAACGTTTCGAGATTTTATCTACCGCAATGTACATAAGCGTCGATTTGTTATTTAAAACAGCTACATGTCCGTGCATAAATTCACCCAAAATCGCAGCACTTATATTTTTGTACGAAGTTTCTTTGATTTTTAATGCAGCTTCTTTTGCCAAAGAATAAGAAATTCCATCCGCCGTAATAACTATTAAATTTTCCTTGGATAATCTTTTTGCGAGTTTTTTGATTTCTTCACGTTTGGCAAGAGCCCGTTCAATTACCGCAGGAATACTGAATAGTGATTTTTTCAGAGCAGAAGTCGCCCCGATTCCATGAGCATTTTCAATAAGTTTTAACGCAATAAGAATCAAGCACAACATTTGTGATGTAAAAGATTTTGTTGCAGCAATTCCCTGTTCAATTCCTGCATAGCAGGCAACTTTATAATCACAAACATCCCAGATAGCGGAATTCTCGTTGTTTGTAATGCAAAGCGTTGAAATATTTGGAAAATTTTTAACTTTCTCAGCAGATTTTACGGTATCGCTGGTTTCTCCTGACTGAGTTATAAAAATATAAAGCGTATTTTCATCATGCGGGATAACATTTTTCAACAAAAACTCGCTTGAATATATTGCTCTTGATTCGATTTTAGAAAATTTTTCAAGCAAATCGACCGCAAAACGCGCACAATGATAAGAAGAACCGCTTGCTACGAGAATAATTTTTTTGATATTTTCAGGCAAATCAATTCTGATATCACCGGTTTCAGGGTTAATGTATTTCATCAAAATATACGGAATAATCTTGGTTTGCTCTGCAATTTCCAATTCCATATTTGTTTTTATGTCTTTTTTAAACAAGCTCATCATCTGTATTTTTATTTTAACATATTTTGAGAACTTTTATAAGAGTCCTCAATTTTATTTTTTATCATTTTGATTTCTTCTCTTGTAAGAAAAGCGGAAAAACGCATAAACTCATGCATTGCATCCTCATACGAATATTGCATACGTTCTACTTTTTGCATCCATTCTCTAACTTCACGCGTAATCATATCTATCCTTCACCCCAACCCTCTCCCCAAGGGGCGAGGGAGATGTTTTTCTACCCCTCATCTTCTAAGCTTAATACTGCCATGAATGCTTCTTGTGGAACTTCCACACGACCGATTGCTTTCATACGTTTTTTACCTTTTTTCTGTTTTTCGAGAAGTTTACGCTTACGAGAAATGTCACCACCATAACACTTATCAAGTACACTTTTTCTCAAAGCTTTAATATTTGTTCGAGCAATTACTCTACCGCCAATTGCTGCTTGAATTGGAACTTCAAACATTTGACGCGGAATTATGGTTTTCAATTTTTCGGCAAGCTTTTGCCCAATATAATATGCATTATCTTCATGACAAATTACTGAAAGCGCGTCAACGACTTCTCCTGCAAGCATTACATCAAGCTTGATAAGTTTAGAACGTTTGTAATCTTCAAATTCATAATCCAAACTTGCGTAGCCCTTTGAACGAGATTTTAATTGGTCATAAAAATCTGTAATTACCTCACTTAGTGGTAAGTGATAAATCAAATCAACGCGTACTTTATCTAAGTAATTCATATTAATGAAAATACCGCGCTTTGTTTGGCATAAATCCATTAAAGTTCCCACATATTCGTTAGGAGTGATGATTGAAACTCTAACATACGGTTCTTCGATAAATTCACGATATTGTGCGGCAGGAAGGTTTGCAGGATTATCAATTTCAACTACTTCGCCATTTGTTTTGTGAACTTTATAAATTACTGACGGAGCTGTTGTAACGATTGAAAGATCATATTCTCTTTCCAATCGCTCTTGCGCAATTTCCATGTGAAGCATTCCCAAAAATCCGCAACGGAATCCAAAGCCTAATGCACTGGATGTTTCAGGCTCAAAGGTAATAGAGCTGTCAGAAAGTTTTAGTTTTTCTAAAGCTTCTTTTAGTTCGTGATAATCTTCATTATCTACCGGATACATGCCGGAAAATACCATTGGTAAAGCTTCTTTATATCCAGGGAGAGCCTCTGCTGCAGGAGCGTCAACAAGGGTAACCGTATCACCGACAAATCTTGTTATTTCCTTAATCGAACCTGCAAAATAACCAACGTCACCGCAAATAAGTTCATCCACCTGCACTCTGTTTGGTGTTAAATACCCAAGTTCAACAATTTCATATTCTTTGCCGGATGCCATAAACCTAACTTTATCGCCCAAACGCATTTTACCATCCATAATTTTAAAGAAACAGAGAGTTCCTAAATATGGATCATACGCACTATCAAAAACCAATGCACGCAAAGGTTTTTCTGTCGTGTCGGCAGGAGGCGGTACAAACTTTACGATTGCTTCCAAAACATCTTCGATATTTAAACCTGTTTTAGCACTTACAGGAATTGCCATAGAAGTATCAATTCCTAAAATTTCTTCGATTTCTTGTTTAACTCTTTCCACATCTGCGGAAGGAAGGTCAATTTTATTAATAACAGGAATTATCTCCAAATTCTGTTCAAGTGCCATATACACATTGGCTAATGTTTGAGCTTCAACCCCTTGAGTTGCGTCTACGATTAGCAAAGCACCCTCACATGCTGCAAGTGAACGTGATACTTCATAAGAAAAATCAACGTGTCCGGGGGTGTCTATCAGGTTAAAAATATAATCGTCACCCTTTTTGTCAACATATTTCATGCGTGCCGCGTTAAGCTTAATCGTAATACCGCGTTCACGCTCAATATCCATTGTATCCAGCAATTGCGCTTGCATATCGCGTTGAGCGATTGTTCCCGTAGCTTCTAAAAGTCTGTCTGCTAAAGTAGATTTTCCGTGGTCTATATGTGCAATAATGCAAAAATTTCTAACATTGTTTCTATATTTCATAATGGTTTTATTATAGATGAAAGGGATTTATACTTCAACAGCAGTCGTTTCAAAAATATTAATAAAATCAAATTTGTTTGTATCAAAAACACCTTTATCCGTAATTTTTAATTCAGGAATTACAGGCAATGAAAGAAATCCCATTGTCATAAAAGGATCTTCTAACGAACAGCCGATTGAATGTGCTGTTTGGTTTAGTTCTTCGCATTTTTTCACAACGTAATCAAAATCTTTATCAGAGATTAAGCCTGCAATTGGAAGCGGAAGCTGCGAAATTATTTCTCCGTCTTTTACAACAACCTTGCCACCTTGGCATTTAATCAAAGCAACAGCAGCTTTGTACATATCTTCATCATTTGTACCTACAACAATCATGTTGTGCGAATCGTGTGCAACAGTAGAAGCAATTGCGCCGGACTTAAGATTAAATCCTTTTACAAATCCTTTGCCGATATTTCCTGTAGCTCTGTGTCTTTCGATAACGCAAATTTTCAAAGTGTCGTTTTCTACATTACTTATCGCATTGCCCTCGACCACATTAACTTCTGATATAACAGATTTTGTAATCAATTGATGAGGAATAACCTCTAACGCGCGAACTTGCTTTGCACCATCTCCGCTTGCTTCAATCCTGAAATCTTCAGGTGTAATCCAACGAACATTTACGGAGTTTCTCATAGAAAGTGAATCACATTCAGGCATTTCGGATGTTAATTTGCCGTTCTGTGCTGCAACAAGTCCGTTTTTGATTACGATATCAGGTTTAAAACTTTTTAAGTCAGGTAAAATCAGCAAATCTGCTTTATACCCCGGAGCAATAGCGCCCAAATTGTTTAGTCCGAAATATTCTGCGGTATTCAAACTTGCAATCTGAACTGCCTTAATAGGATTAACTCCTGCTTCAACGGCGCGTCTTACCATACCGTTAATATGTTCTTTTAAATCCGCAGGATGTCTGTCATCAGTTACAAAAACGCATTTTCTTGTATTGCAAGAGTTTAAAACAGGAATAAGTGCATTCAAGTCTTTTGCGGCAGTACCTTCTCTAACCATAACATACATTCCCAGTCTTAAACGTTCAATTGCTTCTTCCGGAGTTGTGCATTCGTGGTCTGATTTTACTCCGCTTGCAATGTATGCACATAAATCTTTTCCGCTAAGATATGGAGCGTGACCATCAATTCTCTTTCCTTTAGATTTTGCAAGTTCCAGTTTTGCGATAACATTTTTGTCCAGATTCAAAACCCCAGGGAAATTCATCATTTCAGCAATTCCCAAAACCCAAGGCTTATCAATTAGCAGAGAAAGGTCATAGCTGTTTAAATCAAAACCGGATGTTTCAAATGGAGTTGCGGGAACGCAAGACGGAAGCATTGTATAAACATCAATCGGCAAATTTTTAACCGCTTCATGCATAAAACTTATACCATGAAGTCCTAAAACATTTGAGATTTCATGCGGGTCAATAATTACGGTTGTAGTTCCTGCTGGAAGTACAACTTTTGCAAATTCTTTCGGCAACATCATTGAACTTTCCAAATGAACGTGACCGTCAATAAAAGATGGAGCTACATACGCTCCGTTTATATCAATTTCTTTTTCGCCTGAATAATTTTCGCCAATACCTGCGATTATACCGTCTTTTATTGCGATATCGCCTTTATGTATTTCTTCCGATAAAACATTTACAATATTTGCATTTTTTATCACTAAGTCGGCTTTTTCAATTCCGCGTGCAACATTAATTATATTTGACATATTAAATCCCTATATTCAAGCAGTTTTGACAAATCCTGCGTTTTCAAAACCTCATCAATTTTATCTTTAAACTCTTCCGCGCCAACAGTATTCATGTTTGCAGGAAGCACAATATCCGTATTCTTTTTGGAATCCACAAAACCTTTATTAAGTATCAAAAACTCTTTGTACAGTTGCAATATTTTCATATCATCCTGATTAATTTCATAATCCATACCAAGAAAATATTTCATGTCTTTTGAAAAAAGTTCTGCAAACTTAATCATATAAACCGTATCTGCAATATTTTCATCCTCATCGTAAGCTCCGCCCAGACAAGAATTATGTAAAATTTCCTGCTCAGGTTGAGTTCTAATATAAGCCGCCCACATCAGACATCCAACATAAAATCCTAAATTGTTATTAAACATTTCAATAAATTTTTTGTAATAATATCTGAATCTCATTTTTTTCTGAGATAAATTTTTAAAACGGTTTATATCCGTATACAAAAAATCAACCGTGCTTCTGAATGCCAAAATATATGGCGCAAATCCCGGATCAAATTCTAAACCTTGAGTCATGCCTACCTCCGTTAACAGTTTAGCACAAAATCAACAATCTCGCGTGCTGATAAATTCAAGCACTCTAAACTTTCGCAAGTAGTTTGCCTGCGCTCCCACAGGCAAGGCTGTAATGGACAATTACATTTTGCCTTAATCGGAATCACCTTGCCGTTATCCGGAATCAACTTTTTATCATCCGTTGAGCCAAATATAGCATAAGTTTTTACCCCCAAAGCCACGGCAACATGCAATGGCGCAGAATCTGAACATAAAAATTTTTCTGCCCCTGAAATCAATTCTGCCAACTCACGCAAATTTTTTGTTTTTCCAAACATATTTATATACTTTTCTTGAGAAACATTTTTTTCAATTGTTTTAATAACATTTTCGTCATCAGGACCGCCGGCTAAGATAACTTTTTTGCCATTTTCTGCAAGTAACTCTACAACTTCCGCCCACTTTTCGGCAGGAATTGTTTTTATCATACCTTTCTCAACGCTTAATAAACTAACACCTGGATGAATTAAAACACTATTTGGTTCAACATTTTTTCTTTCAACATCAATTTGCGGAAGTTCTGTTTTGTTATCAGTAATCGAAGTTGCCAAATCATGATACATTTTTGCTGCATACTGATTTTTATTCAAAGTAACGGCTTTTGTAAGCAAAATTTTACTCAATTTTCCAGAATTGTATCCGATTCTTTCGCGAATAAATGTCATAAATAAGAAGATTGAAATAAATTTGTTTGAACCTGATGATATTACAATATCAAACTTTTTAGTCCAAATTTTTATCAACAATTTAAAGAGTTCAAAATATTTTCTTCGCCCTTTAATATTTGCAAACAATGTTGTATCAATCACAGATGTTAAGCTCGTAATCCCCTTGCTTCGCGCTTCGAGCGCAAGTGTAATTTCAGAATCCGGAAATTCTTTTTTTACAGAAATCATTGTTGGCAAGAATAATATCTCATCTCCAAGACCGCCAAAATTTATAAACAAAATCCTCTTTTTCATAGTTTTGTTGTACTTAAAAAATGCCTATTTTGCAACAATCAATTTTTGTAATATAATTTTTTTGAGCGTAAACGGAAAATCTTAATTTTTTGTCACTTCTTGATTTTCCTTACCCGCTAAAGAGAGAATAAAAATGAAGATTGCAGATAATAACCACCAAGAAGAATATAAAGCATTTCTCAAAAATATACGTGAAGAAAAAGAAGAATCTTCTAACATTGCAAAATTGCTATTCACTATTGTACTTGCAATTTTATGCGCAGTTATAGTTTGCGTGACAGTGGTAGAAAACAGTTCTTTATTTGAGAATGCAACATCAAACGACGACAGTAGTTTTGCAAAATTTTATAAAAAGGAAAAAAAGAATTTTGAAACGCCATTCTCACCAAGAAGGCAAAATATTTTACTTTTGGGTGTAGATTCTAATGGCGAAGGCTCTGATTTATGGAAAGGGACACGTTCTGATACCATTATCATTGTTAACGTAGACCCCAAAACACGTTCAATAAACGCAATTTCAATCCCGAGAGACAGTAAGGTTTACCTTGCAGATAACAAGGGAATACAAAAAATCAATTCTGCTCACGCTATCGGCGGAGTAAACTTGGTAAAGAAAACTTTAAAAGAAACTTTTGGAATTAAGATTGACAAATATATTATCGTTCATGATGACGCAGTTGAAAAAGTCGTTGATGCATTGGGCGGAATACCGATTTATGTAGAAAAACCAATGAAGTACCACGATTATGCAGGTCATCTTCATATTGATTTAGACAAAGGCGATACTGTACTTAACGGCAAACAAGCTGTAGGCTATTTGAGATTTAGAAAAGACGGACTCGGTGACATCGGGCGAACACAGCGTCAACAGTGGTTTATGAAAAGTTTATTCCAAAAACTTCATTCTCCGCAGGTTATAACAAAAATTCCGGAAGTTTTGAATGTCTGCAATACTTACATTAAAACAGATATGAGTTTTTATGAGCTTTCACAATATGCTGCATTTGCAAGAAGTGTTGACGAAAACAAAATAGAAATTGCAACTCTCCCCGGAGCGCCAAACCAAAAAGGATATATAAGTTATTGGATTCTTGACCCACAAAAAACGCAACAAGTTATCAATCGTATGATATACCGCGATAAACCCGTTTTGGATGGTTCAAAATTCAAAGCCGGAATTATGTATTCACCTAAAAAAGAAGCTGAAGCCGAGGCAATGAAAGAAAAGCTTACAGAACTTGGCTTTAAAGTAAATATGCTTAAAATTACGCATCTTTCACACACAAGGTTTATTGCAAACAAGAACGAAGTTACAATTGATTTTCTAAACTGGCTTCAAAAGAAAATGCCGGAACTTAATAACTTACAATTCATTTACGACCCGACAGAAACATTCTCTGTTGGCAGCGATTTCACAATTATTCTTGCCGAAGGCGGAGGTAAATAGGGGTAAATTAAGGTTTGCAGAATCAAAGAGTTTTAGTAAAAATTTGAATTTGAAAGGAGCATTCATGTTGGATTTAATCAAATCACGTAAGAGCGTAAGAAATTACTCAGATAAAGATATTTCAGATGATGATTTAAGAAAAATTCTTGAAGCGGGACGACTTGCGCCAAGTTGGATGAATGTGCAATCTTGGAAATTTATATTAATTAAATCTCAAGAAAACAAAGATTTGTTGTCAAAACTTTCAATCGGTCAACAACAAGTTAAGAATGCAAAGGCTTTGATAGTTTGTGTTGCCGACATTAATGCGTGGGAAGAAGCAAAAATCACACATATAAAAAATCCGGCATTAAATCCGGCTTTGCAATGTGAAAATGCTCTGCTCATAAGAACTTTAGAACAAGTAATTTATCCTGTTTCTTATATGATGTTGGAAGCAGAATCTCTTGGAATAAGCTCTTGCATAATTGGTGCTTTCGGAAGTGAAATTACGGGCATTGAGCAAGAAACATACAAAGAAGTTAAGAACAAATTGGGATTAAATGATAAACAAATTATTTCTACAATAATTTCATTGGGGTACGAAGCCGAACACACAGAAACAGTCAAAAAACGCAAAGATTTTAACGAAGTTGTTTTCTATGAAAGGATAAAAGGGTAATAGCATGAAATTTACCCATCTTTAAAATACTTGCGACTTGTAATTTTAATACAAGTCACGGTATATTTATTCTTCCGGTTCTCCGTTCATTAATTTTAAAACTTCAACGACTTTTGGCATTTGGCAATCAAAAGAATAGTGCGCTTTTCTGATTGAACATTCAGCACAATTTCCGTTCAACTTGTAACATTCAATAGCTTGCTCTGTCCAATTTTTTGTAATTGAGCCGGAAATCTCCGTCTGCGGTTTTATAAATGCTTGATTTAACATATCTACACTCTCCCACGTATAGCATAGTAGTATAAAAAACGCTATCCGACATCGTTTATTTGTATGAAATTTTATTGAAGAATAACATTTATAACTATACCTAAAACAATGCTTATACCAAGCAAAATAAGTATAATTTTAAAAGTATCTTTGAAATCGTTGTTTTTCAAAAGAACCAACAGTCCAAGTCCGGCATTTGATAACAACCCGCTCATTGCAGCACCAAATGTAATCGTACCCTTAATTAACATCATTGTTAAACCAATTGAAATTGCACAATTAGGAATAAGCCCAATAATTGCAGCAGCAATCGGTTGAATGAATTTACTACCCTCTATATATTCGGTTATTGCTACATTTGAAAGACAATAGTTCAAAATGAATGTTATAACCAGAATAAAGCAAAAAACATTTATAGTATGACACAAGGGATGTACAATAATTTCGCGCCGGCTTCCATGCTCAATGTCGTGCTTACAACATCCTTCTTCTATTATATCCTGTGAGATTTGATTACTTTCTTGAAGTTTGCCTCTTGCACAAGTCATAAAATCAATGAAATATCCCATCAGAATACCGATAAATAATTTAATCCCGACGATAGGTATGATTAAATGTGCTTTCTCGGGTGTTGCTAACAAGATAGGTATTGTTTCATCAGAAGTTGTTAAATAAACAGTAATTAAAGTGCCGAGTGTTATAATTTTTTTTATATAAAGGCTGCTTGCCATAACCGAAAATCCACATTGTGGAAATATCGCAGCAATTGCGCCAATCAAAACTCCGCTTTTTCGTTTTTTTAGTTTTGAATTAATTTTATCTGCATAAAAAAATTCCAGAATTTCTATAACGAAAAATACCAAAAACAAAAACGGAACAAGATGAATACTGTCACAAATCGCGTCCGTTGCCCAAGGCGCAAGCGAAAGTTTTTCAATTATGCTGTCTATTGGAGCAAATAAAAACTCGTTTAAGTTATTAATCTTTTCTAAAATTGAAACGAACATACTTAAATTAAACAGCCAATTTTAGTTAAAGTCAATCGAGTTATTTTCTACTTAAATTACGCGGAGCATCATCTTTTGCGAAATTAAATAAGTTTGTTCTTGATTCCAAAACTTTAGTATTAAATTTGTATTTTAGGGTTTTTCTAAAAGGATTTGTTTGACCATTTGCGCTAACAAATTTAGACAGCAATGGTGAAATACTGCTAATCATATTTATATATTCCTCTTCAGGTAGTGTATATGTCCTCCCCCATAAAAGGGCGTTTTTTCATTGTAATGCAAACAAAAAAATTTGCAAAGAAAAATATAACATTTTTATAAAAATACCCCATGTAGCCAAATAAATTACGGAAAAGCGCACCCCATTGCGCCAAATACTGGTTTGTGTTATCCTTTATGTAAAATGATGAAAATAGTAAGTATATAAATTAAGGAGCACGTATGATTTCAGTAAACGATTTAAAAAATGGTCTTACACTTGAACTGGACAACGGTTTATGGAGCGTTGTTGAATTTTTACACGTTAAACCGGGTAAAGGCGCAGCATTTGTAAGAACAAAACTTAAAAACGTTGAATCAGGAAACGTTATTGAAAAAACATTTAGAGCCGGTGAAAAAGTTGCAAAAGCTATGCTTGACCGCAGAGAAATGCAATATTTATACAAAGAAGGTAAAGATTACGTTATGATGGATAACGAAACTTACGAACAAATCCAATTAACGGAAGCACAAGTCGGCGACGGAATTAAGTACCTTAAAGAAAACATGATTGTACAAGTTCTTAAACACGATACAAGAATCATCGGTGTAGATATTCCTGCACACGTTGAGCTAGAAGTTGTAGACACTCCGCCTGCAGAAAAAGGAAACACTGCTCAAGGTGGTACAAAACCTGCTACTTTAGAAACAGGTGCGGTTGTTCAAGTTCCGTTCTTCGTATCAAATGGTGATATGATTAGAGTAGATACCAGAAGCAACGAATACTTAGATAGATGTTAGAGAAGTGAATGAGTTAAGTGAATAATCGACTTATTCACTTAACTCCTATTAATTTCTTCTCAAAGGAGACAATAATGAAATTTGAAACAGATTATATTGAAAAATTAGCAAAAATTATATCAGACAACGGTTTGACAGAAATTTCACTGGAAGATGGCGAACAAGCAATTACCATCAGAAAAGATTTACCGGATGTTTATGCGGCTCCTGTCGCAGCTCCTGTAGCACAGGCTGCTCCTGCTGTTCAAGCTTCAGCACCTGCCGCAAAAGAAACAGAAGTAAGAGGAAAAGCTATTACTTCTCCTATGGTAGGTACTTTCTATGCAGCTTCTTCTCCTGATGCAGCACCATTTGTTGAAGTAGGTTCAACAGTTGCAGCAGGCGATGTTGTGTGTATAATCGAAGCTATGAAATTAATGAATGAAATTAAATCAGAACAAGCCGGCAAGATTGTTCAAATCTGTGTTAAAAACGGCGACCCAATTGAATTTGGACAAGTTTTGATGTATGTGGAATAGTTGAAAAAGGTAATAAGGTAATGAAGGAATAAGGGAATATGATATTTATTGTTAATGTGTATCGCGTCTAGCGAAAAAAATTTGTAATTATCTTATTATCTTATTGCCCTATTACCTTAAAAGGAAGTATTATGTTTAAAAGAGTTTTAATAGCAAATAGGGGCGAAATCGCCGTTAGAGTTATAAGAGCGTGCAGAGAATTGGGAATACCGACAGTTGCCGTATATTCACAAGCAGATGCAAAATCTCTTCATGTAAGATTAGCAACAGACGCTTATTGTATAGGCCCTGCACCAAGCTCTCAAAGCTATTTAAACATACCTGCAATAATTTCAACTGCTCTTATGACGGGTTGTGATGCAATTCACCCCGGATATGGTTTCATGTCCGAAAGAGCAGATTTCGTAGATATTTGTACAGAACACGGCATTAAGTTTATCGGACCAACTGCCGAATCTATGAGAAAAATGGGCGACAAAGCAACTGCACGTCAAACAATGATTGATCACGATGTTCCTGTAACACCGGGGATGGGTATTGTTCGTTCACTTGCAGAGTTAAAAGAATTTGCGCACAAGGTCGGATATCCGATTATATTGAAAGCTACTGCCGGCGGTGGCGGTAAAGGCATGAGAGTTGTGAGAAATGATGAAGAACTTGAAAGCAACTTGACTTTGTGCCAACAAGAAGCAGAAAAATTCTTTGGAAACCCTGATGTTTATGCAGAAAAGTTCCTTGAAAATCCAAGACACATTGAAGTTCAAGTTTTAGGCGATTCTTACGGCAATGTAATCCATTTAGGAGAAAGAGACTGCTCTATTCAAAGACGTCACCAAAAACTTCTTGAAGAAGCGCCATCACCTGCAATTGACGAAAAAACAAGACAAGAAATGGGTGCTGCTGCTGTTCGTGCGGCTAAAGCCATAGGATATGAAGGCGCTGGAACTTGCGAATTTTTACTTGACCACGACGGCAAATGGTATTTTATGGAAATGAATACCAGAGTTCAAGTAGAGCATTGCGTTACGGAAATGATTTCTCAGATTGATATAGTAAGGGAACAAATCCTTGTAGCATCAGGAGAAAAACTTGGTTATACCCAAGATGACGTATTGTTGAGAGGTCACGCAATTGAGTGCCGTATTAACGCAGAAGATCCGGAACACGATTTTATGCCTTGTCCAGGAAAAATAGACGGATACTTTGCTCCGGGTGGATTCGGCATAAGAGTTGATTCTCACGTATATCCGGGATACGCTATTCCTCCGTATTACGATTCAATGATCGGAAAGCTGATTTGTTGGGGCGAAAACAGAAATGAAGCAAGACGCAGAATGTATCAAGCTTTAAAAGAATATGTCGTAACAGGAATTAAAACAACAATTCCTTTCCATCAACAAATTGTTGAGGATGACGTGTTTATAAGCGGTAAATTCAATACGGGATTTATTGAAGATTTTTATAAACGCAAAGAAGGAAAATAAGTTTTAGTATTATATTCTATTGGAGACTTTATGAAAAAATGTTTGTGCGTACTACTGAGTATGTTTTTTTCGTTAAATAATTTTGTATTTGCATCCGATTTAATTAAAACAGGAATAACCAAAACTTCTCAAAAAGAATTTAAACAAAAAACCGTTGCAAAGCATTATGATATTTATGACATAGATATTACCAATAAAAACAAGCAAGCACTAATGTTAACAACTGATACAGAGCTTCTTTTCACATTGGATGACGGAACCATCGTAACATCTGAAAACAGAAGAACACAATATAGAAAAGTTCGTAAAAGAGATATGGGTAGGTATTATTGGTTTGCTATTCCAGGGGCATTAATTGCAGGCGGAGTAACTGGCATAACATTCTTTATTGGTGCACCAATTGGATTTGCAATTTATGTAGGAATGTATGCACCTACTGATAAAGCTGTGAGAACGAATGTTAAAATTTCTCAGAGTATGTTCAACGATAATGTTATTCCTATAAGAATGGAACCGGAAACTACATATAAAGCAAGGGTTTTTGTTCCTAAAAAATTGAAAGTTAAAAAGATAACAATTTCTAATGTTTCTTTCGATTTAGAAAAAAAATTTGATTTAGTAATAGATACCGAGGATTTATGAAAAAAATATTAATGACATTATGTTTATTATCTGTTGCAATTTGTACAAGCGGATGTAACCAATATTTCAAAGCAACGCAAAATAATACCGTATACTATGGTGCGTATAACAGACGTGATATGATTCATGCCGACGTAAAATTGTTTCAAGCCGACTCCAATATTTTCTGTGACGGAATGATATTTATTAATGCTCCTTCCAGAGCGATTACAATGAAAAACGACGAGGTTGACGCAAAAATGTTGCTCTCCTGCAATAACGGCAAACTTGTGAATTCCGATTTAACATTCAGAAAAGGTAGCTTCGACAAACTTAGCGGCGAAGGGGTTGACCAACTGAATAACAAATATAAATTTGAAGAAATTAAAAAGTCCGAATTTAAAGAAAACTTCGGAAATAACAAAGTTAAATTTATAAATGATAAGTCTGACTCATTAATAAAATATTAATTAACAAAACATAATTTCCACTAATACCTTATTCCCGCAATTTGTGATATAATACAAGCGTATGAAACGATTTTTGCGTAAATTATTTTCTAAAGTTACACTTGTTATTCTGATTTGCATTTTAGCAATTCTAGCATTCTTTTTTTGGGGATGGATAGAAAAACAGACAATGAAAGCCAAAGGCATGTATTACATATACAAGGGCGATCAAGCATACTCTCAGGATAATATGGCAAAAACTCTTGAATATTATAAAAATGGATTAAGGCTTTATCCTGAACATTATGAGGCATGGTTTAATCTCGGAAACATTTACGCGGTATACGAAGATTATTTTTCTGCTGTTGATGCTTACGAAAATGCGATTAAACATAACCCAAAATTTGTAATGGCAAGGATGAATTTGGGAATAGTTTATTCTGAAGATTTAGGATTTTTTGACGAAGCAATAGAACAATTTGATACGGTTACTCAAATCCGTTTACTAAAACTGTGGATTCCTTTTGTATACAGTAATGTAAAAAGTGTAAAAACCAACAGAGGACTTGCTTATTACAACAAAGGTGTAGCATACAAGCAAAAAGCAATGTATCTTCCGCTTGATAAACGCTATATGGTATACACTTATTTAGGTGATGCAATAGAAGCTTATGAAAAAGCTTTGAAATTCATCAAAAAAAGCTATGATATACGATATAATAAAGCTGTAGCGCATCATTTGCGTGGCGAATACAGAGATGCAGGACTTGAATACTGCCAAGCAATAAAAATAGAACCGATGAAATTTGAAGCACACTACAATCTTGCCGTACTATTGCGTCAATTAAATCGCCACAGAGATTCCATAAATGAACTCCACAAAGCAGCAATACTTATACTTGAAGAACCTGATTCATCTACGTTAGAATCAACTTATATATTCAATTTGCTAAATGATGCAACAAGAAAATTTATAACAAGTGATGAATATTATACAGAAAAATTGATTGATGAACCGCTTGGAAACATTGGTTATACTTATGTGAACGGACGAATTGTTCCTGATGAAGAATTGGATAAAGCTATTGTAAAAAATTTCCAAACATGTGCAGGATTTGAATATTTTAAAGAATATGATGAGGAGAGCCGTTATGGATATTAATTTTCTTTCAAAAATATCGAACCTGTTGATTCAAGAAATAAGCACAGAAGAACTAAGAGATGGAATAAAATCCGTTTTGCAAGAATACGTTTCATTATCAGAACTATCTTTCTATATCTACGATAGTGTCACAAACACAATTCGCGACTGTGCTGACAATTGGAGCGTTATTCCGGATGATTCCGAAATCTACAAAACATATCAAGATATTCAAGAAGAAGATTTTGTAATAAATTCAAAAGCATATAAACTTCCGTCAACTGCCGGTGGTGTGAACTTTAAAATAGACTCTTTGTGCATTCCGATTCTTCACGGAATCGTAAAACTTGATTTTGAAGCCGGCACAACGATTAATACCGATTTTCTTGTAATGATGAAAATTCTTGGAGCACAAATTTCTTTGAAATTACAAAATATTGTGCTCGGTGAACAATCAAAAATTAATGTAGAGTTCCATGATTCAATGAAAAACATTGCAAAAATTATTGAAACGCAATACGAACTTAATTACATTGTACCATTGATTGGAGAAATGCTTGACCGCTTTATTTCTGACCATTTAATATATGTGTTCTTAAAACAAGATAATGAAATGCAACTTGTTTGGCCTAAAGCGTGTAAAGATGAAAGAATTTACGAAGTATTAAAACAACTTACACCGGAAACAGAGTATATTTTAACTAACAACGACAAAATCGGTGCTTTTGCATTAACCAATGATGGAGAAATTACGGGTTGTATCGTTGCCAGAAGTACGTTAGACAAACTTTCAAAACGTGATATAAGTTATCTTGAACAATTGACAAGGCAATCGGCAATTACGATTAACAGAGCGGAAACATACTCAAAAGTATTACAGTATGCAACATTAGATGCACTCACAAACTTGAACAACAGACGACAATTTGAATCGCGTTTGAAACAAGAAATTGCAGCAACAAAACGTCAAAAAAATCCACTTTGTGCAATGATGATTGATATTGATTTCTTTAAAAAAGTTAACGACACCTATGGACACGCAAGCGGCGACGAAGTTTTAAGAACAGTTGCGTCAATTATTAAAGCTTGCTTAAGAGAATCGGACATTCCTGCAAGATACGGTGGTGAAGAATTTGCAGTATTACTTCCGTTTACACATATTGAAGAAGCGCAAATTGTAGGAGAACGTTTGAGAAAAGCGGTTGAAGCGGCTACAATCAATATTGATAAATTGAGTATTAACGTAACCATAAGTATGGGATTGGCAGAATTTACACCGGAATTGACAGGCGAAGAATTATTTAAAAATGCGGACAAAGCACTATATGAAGCTAAAGAAAGCGGAAGAAACAAAGTTTGTATCAACGCTACAAAATAAACCGGTGAATAAGTTATCAAGTAACTAAGAGGACAATATACGTAACAATTAAACAGGATGATAAAAAGATGTATCAACAAAAATGCTCAACAATAGAGGACACAAAAAAATTAGCATATAAATTTGCAAATTTAGTAAAAGATGAAGGCTGTTTTGTTAATCTTTTCGGAGAAATCGGAGCCGGCAAAACCGCATTTGTAAAACTGGTTGCAGAAGCTCTCGGCATCAAAGAAAAAGTTACAAGCCCAAGTTTTGTAATTCTAAATGAATACCATAGCGCTTCAATACCTGTTTACCATTTTGACCTTTATAGATTAGAAAATGTTGGTATAAAAACAATTACGGATGAACTTAGAGAGTATTCCTCAGGAAGAAAAATAACTTTTGTCGAATGGGCAGAATTTTCACAAGGAGAACTTCCTTTTGAAAGAATTGAAATCAACGTAACTTACGATGACGATGACAGCAGAATTTACGACTTCATTTCCATCGGCGATAAAAACAAGAAAATCATAGAGGGGTTAGAAAATTGAAAATACTGGCTTTTGACACATGCCTTGATAAAACATATATTACGCTTAGCGAAAATGATAAAATTATAAAGAGTAAAACCATTCTCTCTGACGGCAAAAACTATCATTCAGCATACTTAATTTCTACAATTGTAAGTTTACTTAAATCAGAAGGGCTTGAACCTAAAGACATTGATATGATAGCGTCAGACATCGGGCCGGGAAGTTTTACGGGAATCAGAGCTTGCACAACCGTTGCAAGAGTTCTGGCACAGCAACTTGATATTAAAGCAGCCGGTGTATCTTCACTTGAAATTCTTGCAAAAATATTGGGCGAAGATGACTTGGTAGCATTAGATGCAAGAAAAAACAAAGCCTACGTCTATGACGGCAAAATTTTAGGCGCAATTGATTTAGAAGAGGTTGATAAATTAGTTGCAGGACGTCGTGTTATCACAGATGATAGCTTGTTTGAAAGAATAAGTGCAAACGCAAAAGAAGCAATTTCATACCAACAAGGAGAATATCCACTCGGAGAAATTCTCGCAAAATTGGCTTGCACAAAAAGCGAAACGGATTGGAGAAAACTAAAACCTCTTTATATCCAACCGCCTCCGGTATACGGGAAATAGGTGTTCATGTCATTCCAAACTTATTTCGGAATCTTATAAGCAAACAGCCCTTGGAACAGGTGCTCAGGGTGACAAAAGTAAAGATATTGATTAGTAAGTCGGCTATACTTAGCTAACAACAAAATTATAAGCCAAAGGGAACAACTATGTTAGAAAAAAAACGCATACTTATCGTAGATGATGATACAGAAATCAGAGATTTGTTGGAATTTGATATTTCATCGAGCGGTTATTTTGTGGATACCGCTTCAGATGGAATGGAAGGTTTAAATAAGGCTTTAAACAATAAATATGATCTGATTCTTTTAGATGTAATGATGCCCAAAATGAACGGATTTGATGTATGCAAAAATATTCGTCAAGCAAAAATCAATATTCCGATTTTAATGTTAACCGCCAAAGGTACAATTGGTGACAAGACAAGCGGTTTTGACAGCGGAGCGGACGATTATCTCGTAAAACCGTTTGATATTCAGGAAGTCTTGTTGAGAATAAGAGTGCTTTTGAGACGCAACCAACCGCAAGAAGAAACTCTTACTTCCAATGAAATTTTGGAAGCCGGTGAAATAGAAATTTTACCTGATACGCTAGAAACTATCATACTAAATAAAAAGTTGAAGCTTACACCGACAGAGTTTGAAATATTGTATTGCTTAATGCAGCATTTTAACAAGCCTGTCACTCTTGCTACACTTTTGGAAGAAGTTTGGGGATACAGTAGTGATGAAGATGTAAGAATGTTAAGAGTTCATGTTGGCGCGTTGCGTAACAAGATTGAACCGGATTCCAAAAATCCGAAATATTTACACACGGTTACAAATGTAGGATATAAATTAACCCCATTCGGAGAACAATAGTATTAAGATATCGGGCTGATTTTGAGGCTATTAACTATGGGAACATTTTTCAGTAAAAGAAGATTAAAAATTGCAGAACAAATAATTATCGTAATATTTTTTGCGGTACTTATTCCAATGACCGTAAGCGGACTGATTATCAGCAATATTAACCAACAATCCAACAGAAGCCAACTTCGCTCCGCAGCAATTATGATTGCCAATATTGTATCGGAAGAAGTGGATGTTTTTGAACACTCAATAAACAATGAACTTTCACAAATAGTAACAACTCTTGAATATTACAAAAAATTTGACCAAGAACAAGAATATCTGGATACGATAATAGAAGAACTGCCTTTTTATAAAGAACTCGTTATCATTAATGAAAAAGAGCTTGAAAAATATAAGATATACAGCATTCGAGACGATTATGCCGTTTTCAATCGCAAATTAAAAGACGGACGTTTCCTTGTCGCGGTTCTTGATATGAAAAATCTGAAAACTAACCTGTTTAAAACTCTCACAAATGATAAAAGACAAATCTATGTACTTTCTAATCATGATTTGGTTGCTTCCAGCAATTACACCGAAGAAGGCTATGAAAACAGCGTTTCACAACTACCAATGGAACTTGTAAAAGACAGGCCCATTGTTTATGGCGAAACAAAAAATCAACCGTTAGTATACTTGCAAAAAAGCGATCCGGAAATAACAATTCTGGTTAATACAACAGAGGCGGTAAGGCGACGCACGATTGACCATAACCGTGATAAAATCATCGTTTCAATCCTCGTTACCATGCTAACGGTGTTCTTTGTTGTAGGATTATATACATATTACCTGTATATCAATATTCGCCAGCTTTTCAAGGCTATAATTGCGATATCAAAAGGAAACTATGAACGCAGAATCAGGATGTTAACCAATATTTTCACACCTTTTGAGCTTGTTTTTCTTGGAAACGAGTTTAACAGAATGGTTAACCAAATTCACAAATCCTATATTCAGCTCAAGAAAAAGAACAAGGAGCTTAAACAAGTTAACGAATTTCGTTCAAATATGATTGATACAGTCAGCCACGAATTTAGAACTCCACTCACAAGTATTCAAGGATATACATCAAGACTCTTAAGACAAGATATTCAGATTGACGAGGAAACAAAACAAAAATCACTCAAAATTATCAAAAAACAATCCGAAAGGCTAAAACGTATGATTGAAGATTTACTTGTCATTCCTGATATAGAAGGGGCAAGATTGAACGTAAATATGGTCAATATACCCGTAAATACTGTAATTGAAAATTCAATTATGCTTGTTAAGAATGATTTAAACAAAGAAATCGTTAACAATATTGAAAACTGTTCAATTGAAATCATGGCTGATACAGACAGAATTGAACAAGTTTTTGTGAACTTAATTGAAAATGCAATCAAATATTCAAAAGATGATAGCCCGATTACACTTGATTTTGAACTAATCAATGACAAAATTATTTTGAGCGTGAAAAATGATTATGACGTAATACCACGCGAAAAACTAAAAACGCTTTTTGATAAGTTTACACGAGTTGATGACTCTACAACAAGAACCACTCGCGGAACGGGATTAGGATTGTTTATTGTAAAAGGACTTGTAGAAGCAATGAATGGCGAAATCAGATTATATTCCAATAAAGAATGTGGTTTCTGCGTAAAAGTATTTATGCCAATTGCACAAAGCCAAATATCTTGCTAAATCTGTTGTATAAATGTTATAATCAAAAAAAAGGATAAATATATGAAAAAGATTCTCGTTTTACTTACTATAGCACTTCCGCTTTCCGTTTGCGCACAAGAAGTTGTAAGCCTTGACGGATTGACAGAACCTGAGTGGAAAGACTTTTGTCCTGCTACATTTGCAGACGCAGCAGAACCAAGAGGGCTTGGCAAGTTGAATGAAACTGCAACTTATTGGTACAAAAGAAGAATTGAATTTGAAGAAGGAGTAACAAATTGCAGAGCAACTGCCGATTTAGACGAAAAATTGGGTTGCTACCAACAACTAAAAGTAAAACAATATCAACTGAACAGTGATTATAACGCAAGAATTGAAGCACAAGAACAACAGAGAATGGTGCCGCAGGAAATGTTCGACAAGACTAACACCATGATTCCTGTAGGCGGATATTTGAACAATTTTGCACGTTTTCAACCAAACGAACTCAGATAATTAACTATTTATCATAAAGCTTAAACTCGTTTTCCGGTACTCTTGAAGTGTATGGAAAACGAGTTATAATTGTAATATGGAAGTGAATAATTCTAATAATCTCATGATTAATTCTCAAGTGATGAAATCTACATTTTCTCCTTTGTCAACAACGAACACCAAAGGTGCAGTTTATGCAGAAAAAGGTCAACCTATGTACCAAAAAGACATGGATAAAGATGAAGATGGAGTTATTACACTTAAAGAATTTAACGATTATTGTGATGAAAATGATATAAACTACGCAAAAAGAAAGCAGATGCTTGAGAACAGACTTCAGTATCAACTAAACACTGAGCATGCAAAAATAAGTGCAGAAATCAGCAAAATTAAGCCGGAATCAAAAGAAATTTATGCAGAAGAAGGCGACGATAAATATGACGAAGAAATTGATGAAGATGGCGATGGCAAAATCACTTATGAGGAGTATTTAAAATATTGCAAAGAGCTGGAAAAAGAACATTCAGAAGAACCTTCTAACGCACAAATGGAAAAAGAAGATGATGAAGTCGTGATTAAAAACCCAGCAAAAGCCGTTTCGACTTATGCAAAAAGTGAGAATGGAGAAAAAGCAAGTAAAATCGAGGACGAAGCATAAGCTTTACAGCACTGTCTCACCCTGTCTAAAAATAACCACTTTGCCCTCTTTAAAACCTGCAACAGTAGAAGCACGACCTTGCGCTTCACAACCATTCGATTGGATTACTAAATCAACTTTATCTCCAATGTATTTTACCGCTTCTTCGTAAGTCAGCGCAGCAGGTTCACCCGATAAATTTGCACTCGTTGTTGCAAGAACCCCACCATCAATATTTTTACAAATTTCGGCAAAAGTAGCATTATTCGGAACTCTCACACCGACAGTTGGCATGAATGATGTAATATAATCGGGAGTTTTTGATGATTTTTCCAAAACAAGAGTAAGAGCCCCCGGAAAATGTTTTTTTATTAATTTTTGAGCCTCTTTCTCTATAGGCTGTTTGACGTAATCAATCAAGTTATAAAATTCATTACTCATTAAGATTAACGGCTTTTTCCCATCACGATGCTTTATGTCATAAATTCTCTGTACGGCTTTTTCGCTTGAAGGCAAACAGCCCACCCCCCAAACTGTGTCTGTTACAAATGCAATTACTCCGTCATTCAAAAGTATATCATTAATTTTCTTATTCACTTATTCCATTGTTCCCATATTACCGTATTTATACTATAATAAAATCATACTACAAACCAAGGAGATATTTATGGTTCAACAATTTAATACACCGCAAAAAACAAGAACTGCCGTAATTTTGTTTTTGAAAGGTTCGGCAACACCGATTGTTATGTACTTCGACAATCCGCAAGCGGTTTATGCAGAATTAAAACAACTTATGAAAAGTCCGACTCCGGTTCTTGTAGAAAAAGAGCCAATGGGACCAATCAAAAAACTGTGTTTTGTTTCAACACAGATTGCAGGTGTAATACTTCAGGAAGAACCGTATGTTCAATAAAGTATTAATCGAAGATATTGAACGCGAACCTGATAAAACTCTTCATTACGAATTTGAAGAATTTATGCAAGAGTTTGGTTGCAACATTTCTGCTGAGTTGGATTTTAAATCTGTTGGCGGTTTTATAGAAGTATCAGGAAATGCTCGAGGAAAAATTAAGCTAACTTGTGACAGATGCCTAAATGAATTTGAATACGATTTAGATATTAATATCGAAGAAACTTACGCAAAGCGTGCACTCCAAGATGAGTATTCACAAGAGTTTGAGCTTCAACGCGGTCAATTTATAATTGATTTAAACGGCGAAAAAGAAATTGATGTTTACGATTTGTTGTATCAATCTGTAACATTAGCTTTACCAAATAAAAAGGTTTGTGGTATAAATTGTAATGAGGGAATGTTTGTATCTGACGAAGATATGGAAATTCACGACGAAAGAATGGATGTTTTCAAAAATATCAAAATAGAACATCAAGAATAATTAACCCAAAATATAGCAACACCGTAACGGAATAATATTCAAAACGCAAAATGCGGTGGAGTAAAAACCGAAAGACTAGAAAGGATAATATAAAAATGGCAGTACCAAAAAAAAGAACAGGGCATAGCGCTCAAGGAAAAAGAAGATCAAACTGGAAGGCAACAAAGCCTGCATTAACAACTTGTCCAAACTGCGGAGCTAAAGTTTTAACTCACACAGTTTGCACAGCTTGCGGAACTTACAAAGGCAAAATTGTTTCTAATAAGGCAGAAGGCTTTGTAGAAGAAGCTAAGGCTGCAGTTAAAGAAGAAAAAAAGGCTAAAAAAGCTTCAAAAAAAGCTGAAGCAGAAGTTGTAGAAACTCCTGTTGCAGAAGAAGTTAAAGCTGAAGAATCTGTTGAAGAAAAAACAGAAGAATAGTTAAATTATAAGGAAAGTGGGCAAAGTCTTTGCCCACTCGCCTTAAGTTCATAAATCGCAAAATTCGATTTACAAAAAGCTAGAACAATAAAGGGAAGAGTGAAAATGACAAGAATAGCAGTAGATGCAATGGGTGGCGACCACGCACCATTTGAAATAGTAGCAGGTGCAGTATGGGCGGCTGCAGAGTATGGTGTAGGACTTGAATTAGTCGGCAAGCAAGATCAAATTGAACAATGTCTCGAGACAATACAAACCGAGGGATTTCTTTCTGATTGCGGAAAAGCCGGCAGAAAACGAAGAGTCCGCGTTGATGTCAAATCATTGGATATTAAGATAACCCACGCATCTGAAATTATTGAAATGGGCGAAGCTCCCGGACAAGCTATTCGCAAGAAAAAGAACTCTTCTATCGTATTAACAGTTAACTCTGTTGCAACAGGTAGTTCTGACGCGTTAGTTGCTGCCGGTTCTACAGGTGCAGCAATGGCATCAAGCTTATTCGGCTTAGGCAGAATCCCTAGAATCGACAGACCGGCTATTGCAGTAACACTTCCTACAATGAAAAAGCCTATTGTCGTTATTGATGGTGGTGCAAACAGCAATTGTACTCCACAAATGCTTAAACAATTTGCTGTTATGGGCATGACCTTCTCTGAAAAAGTTTTAGGTATTGAAAAACCAAGAGTTGGTGTTTTAAATATCGGTGAAGAAGCAGGTAAAGGTAATGAACTTGCTCAAGCAACTTACAATTTATTGGAAGAAGAAAAAGAAAAATTTAACTTTATGGGCAATGTAGAAGGAAGAGAATTATTCCTTAACCATTGCGACGTTGTTGTTTGTGACGGATTTGTCGGCAATGTTGTATTAAAAGTTACAGAAGGCACTTCTTCGCTTTTATTCAAGATGATTAAAAACGAATTCAAATCAGACTTCCTCGGCATGCTGATTGGTCTGTTAGCAAAGCCGTTTATGAGAAGAATTTACGAAAAAATTAATTACGAAGAATTTGGCGGTTGCTTACTTCTTGGTGTTAAAGGTATTACAGTTATCTCGCACGGTAGAAGCAAAGCTTATGCAATTAAAAACGCTGTAAGAGTTGCAAAAGAAGCTGTTGTAACAGGCGTTAATAAGACAATTGCAGAAAATCTTTCTTAGCATTAGACATGCTTTAATTAACTAAAAAAAGAACCGGTTTGAAACCGGTTCTTTCTATATACTAACCTTCTACACTTATTTGCTATTTACGCAAGAAATCCGGAATTTGGATTTCTGAAAAATTAGACATTGTAGGTGCTTTTGGTTGCTGTGCGTTGTTAAATGCGCCTGAGAAAAATTCAGCAGCACTTATTGAACGATTTTCAACCTTTTCTTCAATCGGCATTTGTGACTTAAGTTCAAATCCAGTAGCAATAACCGTAATTTGAATTTCACCTTGAATATTATCATCAACTACAGCACCAATAATTACTCTAGCGTCATCAAGAACTGCGTCATTGATAATGTTAGTTGCATCTGTAACCTCATGCAATGTCATATCAGGACCACCTGTAATGTTAACAATAACACCAGAAGCACCGTTAATTGATGTTTCAAGAAGTTGAGAGTTAATAGCAATCTTAGCAGCTTCTATTGCTCTGCCTTCGCCGGTACCGCGTCCAATACCCATAAGAGCTGAGCCCGACGCTGCCATTACACTCTTAACATCCGCAAAGTCAACATTAATCAAACCAGGTATAGTGATGATATCTGAAATACCTTGAACACCTCTCAAAAGAACTTCATCAACAACAATGAATGATTCTTGTAGAGATACTCTCCTGTCTACTACATCTAACAATTTGTCATTAGGAATAACAATAAGAGCATCTACAGATTCTCTTAATTTTTCTAAGCCTTGTTGAGCTTGATTTTGTCTTCTTTTTCCTTCAAAAGAGAAAGGCTTTGTAACAACACCGATTGTTAAAATGCCTAAATCTTTAGCAATTTTAGCAACCACCGGAGCTGCGCCTGTGCCAGTTCCGCCACCCATACCTGCAGTAACGAAAACCATATCTGCACCTTCAATTGCTGAAGTAATTTCTTGTTGAGCTTCTTCCGCAGCCTTTTCACCAACTTGAGGCTCTCCGCCGGCACCAAGACCATTTGTTAATTTTGAGCCAAGCTGAATTTTATTTTTGCAAGTTGCATAATTCAAAACTTGTAAATCAGTATTCATTAGCCAAAATTCAACACCGGTTAATCCTGATTTAATCATTCGGTTAACAGCGTTTCCGCCGCCACCACCAACACCAATTACTTTAATTTTAGCAGGGTTAATTCCCGGAGCCGGCTGCTGTTCCATATTGTCAGATGATTGAATATTTTCAATATCTCTTCTTCCAAAAATATCTGGTCCTAAGTTGTCCACGGTTATTCCTCTTTTACTTTTCTATACTATACCACTATAATAACATAGTATTTTAAATAGAATCAAATGTAAAGTTTTTAAAGCGTCTGGTTAAGATATGTAAAGATATAAATTGTTACATAACAAAAAATTTTTTTACAAGATTTGTATTAGATATGTCTACATTTGGCGATTACAAAACTTATAAAAAATACGAACCGTTGTACTCTAACTGGAAAAATCAGCGCGATATGGTAGAAGCCAAGCGTGCAGAATATTTACGCTTAAATCCTGATAAGGTTAATCAAGAGGATCTACAACGAGGCAAAGCATTAATAAGAGCGATTGACATTATGGATGAGTACTCTCAAAAGCGAGCGGAAAATATGGAGATTGCAACTGAAACAGCAGTATCATACGGCACATGGAAGCAGCCATGCTTATCGGCTCTGCTCTGGGCGGTCTTATCGGTTCTTTGCCTTCAATAAAAAATCTTGTTCAAAACATTTTTAAAAACAGCAAACATTCGAAAAATATTACAACAGTATTACCAATTGCAATCGGAGGAGTTGCTGGTGTAATTTCTGCGTTCCCTCTATACAGTTGGGCAGCAAAAGCAGAAGTCGCAGCCTCAAGAAGAGGTCGATTTGAAGCAATGAGAAAAGATTTAAGCAATCCAAACGGTTTTGCGGTTCTCACGGAAGAACAAACCAAACTTGCCAAAGAGAGAGCCAAACAAGTTATTTTACCTAAAGAAAAGAAGTCAGGATTTTCTAATCTAAGCAACAGCATTAACACTTTAAAAGAAATAATCGGTGGTAGCGCAGAATATCGAAAACAAAAACGATTGTTTGAATATGAGCTTATGGATGCCGAGAGACACATGAATGACAAAATGACACCGGAAGAGATTGAAAAAGCAAAGAAAGACCAACAACTTTTAACAAAATTAGTTGAAAAAATTGATATTGCATCACAAGATTATGCAGAAAACGCTGAACTTGCCACGCAAAGTACAATCACTGCTATATTAGCGTTAGGTGCATTGTTTAATATCGTGCTAACTAAAGTCTTAAACGCAATGAAAATAAAAAACGCTTCTAAAATCAGTGCTATTACACAAGTTGCAAGCATAACCTTGCCATTAGGATTTTCAATTGCTGCAGCACAAATTCAAAAACAAGCATCACGAGTTGGCAGATACAAGATTAAGCAAGAATTACTTAATAATCCGGAAAAATTGGCGTATGTTTCGGATGAGAACATAAAAAATATGGATAAAGTAGCAGTGTTGGCGCTACCTAAAGAAAACTTGTTGCAGTTCTTGAAAAATGCTTGGAAAAATAACAAAGAATACAATTTATACAAAAAAACTCAAGCGGTAGAAGAAGAAAAATTTTATAAAGCATTAAACGACATAAAATTAACTCCTGAACAATTAAAAGACGCAAAAATATTACAACGCAACACTTTCAAAACCTTTAACAAAGTAGATGAAAAATCGCAAAAATATGCAGAAAGCATCGAAGCGTTAGGGCAAGCTGCTGCGACACCAATATCATTAATATTTGTAGCAATTGGCACAGCTATCGGAATGAAATATTTAGCAAAAGGTTTCAACAATAAAATTTCAAACTACGAGAAAGCATCAAATATAAGCAAATATTTAGGAGCGATTCTTCTAAGTTCATTGCCTTCAATTGGTATTAACGCGTATATTACTAAAGAGCAAAAGAAGGCATCGCGTATTGCTGATATGCTAGCAATCAATGAAATGCAAGATTACAGACACTTTAGATAAACATTGTTCAAGTTCAAACACATATTAAACAAGCGATTACTTTTTTTAGGAAACGGAAAAAAACAAGATGTAAGATGCGGTAAATCTACGATTTACCGCATCTTACGACTTA
>CAZCZF010000010.1:0-40405 GCA_964503025.1 uncultured Vampirovibrio sp.
AGCGGGAGACGAGGCTCGAACTCGCGACATCCTCCTTGGCAAGGAGGCATTCTACCACTGAATTACCCCCGCAGGTTATATATCTATATTACATGCTCATAATTTGAAGTCAAGCATTTTGATGAGCAATGTTTATTTCTGATATTTTTCTAATGGATTTTTTGCTCCCTTAGCGGGTAAAAATCTTACATCTAAAAGCTTGTAATCTTTGATTTTTCCCAACGTATTCCTTACTATTTCAAATTTTGTATGCAACATATACGGCATTTTGTTTGAATCTTGTAATTGTCGTTCATCATTTCGCACAAAGTCCAATCCATTGCGGTGATACATTTTTAGCGCGTCATTTGTTGCAGGACTTGAAGTTCCACAACTCTTTGCACGTCCTATATTTTTGGTAAATGCGTCCTCAAATATCCCAACATCGTTTCCTGAAATTACATACGAAATTGGTATAAAATGTTGCATGTCGCCGGAAATTCTGTTATAAAACGAGCGCACAGTCGGATTACATCTATAGTTAACATCACATGCCGCAATATAAGTCCTTATGCGTTGTTCTAACGGATTCATTGGCTTTTTACTGTTTACCAAAGGTTTATTAAGTATTCCTACGATGCGTCTTTGGAGTTTTTTTACAATCTGCAAATTTGCTACCGGTGCAAAGCTACCATTACTCTCCGCAACCCAATGCACCACAGGATATGCGGCTCTGAAGTTGGTAGATTTTTGATTGGTATTTACTCGGTTTATTGACTGAATGTTCATACAAACTTAAAACCTCTAAAAATATTTTTTGCTAAAGTAAAAGCACGGATTTTTCAGAACCGCAAGTTTGATTTCATTATTGATAGGTAAATCCATCTTCTTTCATTCTTCTAATCGCTTCTTTTAGCTCATCTTCAGAACAAACTATAGAAACTCTAAAAAAACCTTTACCGTAATCACCAAAAGCGTCTCCGGGAACAGCAACAACTCCTGATTTATGCATTAAATCATCCGTAAACTCTATTGAAGATTTGTACCTTGGAGGAATTGGAAGCCACAAATAAAAAGTTGCGTCCGGAACATTAAAATCGCCCCAACCAAGCTCTTCTCTTAAACCTTTTACAAAAAGCTCCTGATTTTTTTTGAATTTAATATTGGCTTCTTCAATATATTTTTCGCCTTCGTCAGAATTTAAGATTTCTGCACAAGTTTTCTGCAAGGCTTTGAACAAGCCTGAATCAAGTGTTGATTTTAATTTCCCAAAAATCTTCACTGCTTCGCTATTTCCGCAAATCCAGCCCAATCTCCATCCGGTTGCAGCGTAAGGCTTTGAAAAACTGAAAAATTCAACTGCTATATCTTTCGCGCCTTCAATTTCCAATATACTCATTGGCTTTAGTTCCGGCTTAAAATACATATCCACATATGCAGCATCCGATATGAGCAAAATGTTATGCTGTTTACAAAACTCGACCAAGCTTTTCAAATATTCTTTTGTTGCAGTTGCCCCAAGAGGATTATTCGGATAATTAATCAACAAGGCTTTAACCTTATTCGGATTATACCCTTGTTTAATTAAATCTGCCCAAACTTCATTAATATCCGGCATATAGTTATTTTGCGGAGTTAAAGGCACAGAAAAAGTTTTGCCACCTGAAACTTTTACCATTTCTTTGTAAGAAGCATACCCAGGATCCGGAACCATTATAATATCTTTTTCTTCATTGTTTGTCGTTGGATTTATTAATATTCTTATAAGATTAGCAAGACCTTCCTTTGAACCAATCAGAGAAAAAACTTCAGTATCAGGATTCAATTCTACGTTAAAGCGATTTTTCATTCTTTTTACAATTGCATCGCGGAAGAATTTTTCGCCTTTTGGAGATGAATACAAATGAATGCCAGGCTCTTCTAATGCAGACTTAAGTCCGTCAATCAATGCTCGTGGCGGAGCTGCGGTAGGTGCACCCATTGACAAAGAAATAGGAGCTCTTCCTTTTGCCTTCAATTCCGGTGTGATTTTTGCTACGGTTTCTTTTATACGAAACATAATATAAGTTTCCAAAGACTGTACGTAGTCATTAAATAATTCTTGCATAATAATATTCCTTAACTATCTTACTTGTGGGAGCAATTGCCTGTTTGCACAATTTACTTTATCATTTACCCCTAGCTAAGGAATATTATATAACAATATAACCGCTTGAGTCTATAAATTTTTAAATAGAATAATTTTTAATCGGTGAAACTTTGATACAATTATCCAAATACTCGATTGTACTTAGCTTTTCATTATAAAGATATTTGATAAAATTGAGATACGATATATCAAAAGAGCTGAGCAAAATATTTATTTCAAAACCTTCGGAACAAAAAGGTTCGTAATCGTAAACCACGTAGCTGTTATATTTGCTTTTCCATTCTTTACGTTCGATTTTGCAATTATTTTCTTCTGCGATATTTTCAACCCAATTTACAATATCTTTGCTTATGTTTTTTATCTCTAAATATTTGTTCTGACATCTATCCATAAGTAAATCTCCATATGAGGAAGAAAAAATTTTAAAAATTTTCTCGTAACCTCCATACAGCAATTGTAAAGGTTTTCAAAGTAACATAAATTACCTGTTAGTGTAGTTTTTGGACTAATGCGCTTCATTAATTCGGCTATTATATTTTGTGGTAACTAAAGGATTAATTTGTGCAGAATAAAGGGCGGCAGCTAGAATAGCTGCCGCCCCTATTTAAAATCTATTAAACAAATTCGTTTAAACTTCTTTGAAAATCAAAGTTGCGTTGTGTCCGCCAAATCCGAAAGAATTTGAAAGTGCTGCGCGAACTTTTTTATCTCTTGCTTTATGTGGAACATAATCAAGGTTTGCAACGTGTTCGTCTTGGTTATCAAGGTTGATTGTTGGAGGAACTTTGCTATCAGTAATTGTTTTAACACAAATGATTCCTTCAACCGCACCGGTTGCACCCAACATGTGACCGTGCATACTCTTTGTAGAGCTTACTGCAAGGTTTTTGTTTTGTTCTTTGTCGCCAAAAATCTTTGCAATTGCTTGAGATTCTGCAACGTCACCCAAGCCTGTGCTTGTTCCATGTGGATTGATGTAATCAATATCTTCCGGTTTTAATTCTGCATCAGCCAATGCTAATTCCATAGCTTTGATAGCGCCTTTGCCTTCAGGATCCGGAGCAACCATGTCATGCGCGTCGGCAGTTTGACCATAACCAACGATTTCTGCATAGATTTTAGCGCCACGTTTTTTAGCGTGTTCGTATTCTTCAAGGACAAGAACACCTGCGCCTTCGCCCATTACAAAACCATCTCTGTCTTTGTCATAAGGTCTTGAAGCTTTTTCCGGATCGTCATTTCTTTTGGACAATGTTCTTGCTGCCGTAAATGCGCCTATGCCAAGAGTTGTAATTGTTGCTTCACAACCACCCGCTACCATTACATCTGCATCGCCGTATTGGATTGTTCTGAAGGAATCACCAATTGAGTGAGAGCCTGTTGCACAAGCAGATACAACTGCTTTGTTAACACCTTTGTATCCGTGCTTCATTGAAACACGTCCTGAAGCCATGTCAACGATAAGCATTGGAACTGTGAAAGGAGATCCTTTTGTAGGTCCTTTTTCTATCATTGCCATGTGATTTTTTTCAAAAGTTTTGAAACCACCGGCTGCAGAGCTAACCATAACGCCAATTCTATATGGATCAATGTTTGCTTCGTCAATTCCTGAATCTGCAATTGCCTCATCAGCAGCTACCATAGCGAATTGTGTAAATCTGTCCATTCTTTTAGCATCTTTTGAATCCATGTAATCTTCAGGGTTAAAATCTTTGTCTTTGATTTCTCCTGCAATTTTTACAGTGTGTCTTTCTGTGTCAATTGATTCAATAAGAGATACGCCACTTTTGCCTTCCAACATTGCATTCCAGAACTTTTCAACTCCGATTCCGCAAGGTGTAACGGCACCCATACCAGTAATTACTACTCTTCTTTTTGTCATATTTATTTCCCCTAATAATAATGATATTTTACTTGTCTTCTGAATTTATTTCAGGGTCTCGCATAGTTTTCTACTTGAGCCTTATCAAGACTCTGAAATAAGTTCAGAGCAACAATTTTAATAAATAAGGGGGTGAAAATATACTATTCCCACCCCCTCAAAAACCTTAATTTCTCAATTATGAGTGTGAATCGATGTAGCTAACTGCATCCTGAACTGTTTGAATTTTCTCAGCTTCTTCATCAGGAATTTCGCAACCGAATTCTTCTTCAAAAGCCATAACTAATTCAACTGTATCTAAAGAATCAGCACCCAAATCAGCTGTAAAGCTTGCTTCTGGAGTAACCAAAGCTTCATCGCAGCTTAATTGATCTACTACAACTTTTTTAACTTTTTCAAATGTACTCATGTTTTTATCCTCTTATTTATTGTGTAATACACTATTCTACTAAATTGTATCATTTCAAGATAATTTTGCAATTAATTTAAAAAATTGTTACATTTTAGCGTTTATTATATCATCAAACCGCCAGCTACTTCGATTGCTTGACCTGTTACGTATTCTGTATCAAGAGCCAAGAATTTAACAACTTTAGCGATATCTTCAGGAGTTCCTAATCTCTTCATTGGAATAGCTTTTAAGTATTCATCAATGTTAGGAAGTTCTGCTGTCATAGCTGTTTGAATAAATCCAGGGCAAACTGCGTTTACTCTGATGTTTCTTGAACCAAATTCTTTTGCAAGAGTTTGAGTGAAACCGATTAAACCTGCTTTAGAAGCTGAATAGTTTGCTTGACCTGCGTTACCGTGACGACCTACGATACTTGACATGTTGATGATAGAACCTTGACGAGCTTTTGACATGTGCTTGATAACAGCGTGAGTTACGCAATAAGCAGATGTTAGGTTAATCTTGATAACTCTTTCCCATTGTTCCATATCCATTCTTAAGAATAAACCGTCTTTTGTAATACCGGCATTGTTCAACAAGATATCAATTTTGCCGTGTTTTTTAATCATTGTATCAACAGCTGTTTGTACTTGTTCATCATTTGATACGTCAAATTGATAAAAATAAGCGTTTACGCCACAAGCTTTGATTTCATCAAGAGCCGGTTGAGCTTTTTCTGCTTCACAAATATCATTGATGATAATGTCGCAACCTGCTTTAGCAAGTTCTAAAGCACATGCTAGACCAATCCCACGAGATCCGCCTGTAATTAATGCGATTTTTCTTTCTGTCATTTTAAATTTTCTCCTTATTTTTGTGTGTCGACTTAGTAAAGTCGACCTACTGCTTATTAAATCTAAACATTTGCAAGCTCTGCATTTAATGCCTCAATTGTAACATCTAATGAAGCCTTGTCAAATACGTTGTAAACAGTTGCCTCAGGTGCAATCTTTTTATTTAAACCGGCAAGAACTTTTCCTGGTCCGATTTCGATAAATGTATCAACACCTTCTTCAACCATTTTTTGGATTGTTTGTGTCCAATGTACTGATGAATAAATTTGTTTAGGCATCTTTGCTCTAAAATCTTCTGCACTTGTTGTAGCTTCTGCGTCAACGTTTGTAATAACAGGGATTGAAGCGTTGTTTAGTTCTAATTCTGATACAAAAGACGCAAATTCTTTTCCTGCTTCTTCCATAAATTTAGAGTGAAAAGCACCTGAAACGGCAAGTGGAACAACTCTTCTTACACCATTTGCAAGCAAGTAATCGCTTGTAGCTTTTACTGCGTCATCAGCACCAGTAATAACAACTTGTGCAGGTGAATTGTAGTTTGCAACATCAACATAGCCAACTTTAGAACCTTCTTCCAAGCCTGCTTTTAAAACTTCTTCGCTTGCATTAAGAACAGCTGCCATAGAACCACCTTTTGTTTGTCCCATTAAGTCTGCACGTTTTTGGATTGCTTTAAGAGTTGATTCTAAAGACATAACTCCTGCCGCAAACATTGCGCAATATTCACCAAGTGAATGTCCTGCAACAAAATCAGGAACAATTTTTACTTGTGAACGCAAAGCTTCCATTGCAGCAATAGACATTGTTACAATAGATGGCTGTGTATTAACTGTTTGTTTCAAATCTTCTTCAGGACCTTCAAAACAAATAGTTGAAACACTTTTTCCTAATGTTGAATCAGCTGTATCAAATACATCCTTTGCAGCTTCATAATTTTCATACAAGTCTTTTCCCATGCTAACAGCTTGTGAGCCTTGTCCAGGGAATAAAAATGCTACTTTTTTCATATATCTATACTCCTTCTTTTTTATCAATGTTCCCTCTCCTTGAGGAGAGAGTTAGGGTGAGGTGTTAACCATCTCCCATTTATGCATTAAAACCTACCTTATTTGGTTTTGTTCTATCCATTAAGAGGTCAATTGCCTCATAAATCTTTTGAATATCTTTGTCATTATCTTTGCAATGTTCAATAAAATACTGTTCCAATTCACGTAAGCGTTGACCGTATTCTTCACTATCAAGTGCCCATTGTCTAAGATTAACAAATGTGCGCATAATATTGATATTAACTTCAATTGCACGCTTGCTTTTTAAAACCCCTGAAAGCATTGCAACACCTTGTTCTGTGAATACGTAAGGAAGATATTGACGACCACCACGTGTTTCTTCGTTATTTTTTGAGGTGACAAATTGGCACTTCAAAACTTGCCACTCATCATCTGTCAATTGAAACATAAAATCTGAAGGAAAACGCTCTATATTACGCTTTACTGCTCTATTTAAATATTTAGTTTCAACTTCATACAACTCTGCAAGTTCAAAGTCAATCATAACTTTTTGCCCACGAACATCATATATCATATTTCTTACTTGAACTAAGTTTTCCATTTTTTACCTTTTATTTAATGAGATCACAAATTGGAACATCAAAATAATAAATTTTTAGTAAGAACATTGAGGATGACCCGTTAATCAATCCATGTCATTGACTAAGTGTCTACGCACATAGCACTAGCAAATTCCTTCTCTTAGTCTTACGATTGCGCCACCCCAAGTCATGCCGGCACCAAAACCGCAAAGAACTGCAGTTGAACCAAGCTTAACTTTTCCTTGTTCTACGCTTTCAGCCATTGCCAATGGTATTGAAGCAGCAGAAGTGTTGCCATAGTACTTGATATTTGTAACAACTTTTTCATCACTATAACCAAGTCTTTCTTGAACAGCTTGAATAATTCTTAAGTTTGCTTGGTGTGGAATTAGATAATCAATATCTTCAGCTTTCATGCCTGCTTTTTCAATCAATTCCTCAACATAATGAGGAAGAACTCTTGCAACAAACTTGTAAACCTCTTTTCCGTTCATTTCAATAAATTGTTGCTGAACGTCGTTTTGTTCAACAAGCGGACAATTTTTACCAGAGAACGGTAACTTAATTAAATCACCGATAGAACCGTTTGCTCTAATATCAATTGCAATAATATCGTCAACACCATCTTCTGATGCAGTTACAACCATTGCACCAGCGCCATCTCCAAAAAGAATAGAAGCTGAACGATCTTCCCAGTTTAGCAATCTTGAATTGTTGTCTGTTGCAACGATTAAAACTGATTTATACATGCCTGACGCAATAAAACCTCTTGCAATACTTAACGCGTAAATCAAACCAGAACAAGCTGCAGTTATATCAAAAGCCGGTACATCATTAGGAATTTCTAATGCCGCCTGAATACGACAAGCAATTGCAGGATACAATTCCGGCGGTGCTGATGACGCACAAACTACCATATCAACTTCTTCTGCTTTTAAACCCGATTTATTAAGAGCCCTTTTAGCAGCTTCAATGCCTAAATCAACTGCACTCTCGTTGCCTGAAACAAGCCTTCTTTCCTTAATTCCGGTTCTTGTATAAATCCATTCATCTGAAGTGTCATATAATTTTGTTAAATCGTCGTTTGTTACCACTGTTGATGGCACACTGTAACCTACACCCGCTATTTTTAACGGTATTGCATTATTTATCATTTAGTCTTTACTCCCATTCTAACTGTAAAAGCGTGTTTTCTATTTCAATAGTATAACACAACGTATTATAATAATTTGTAACAATTTACTCAAATTTCATTAAGCAAAATAATTACTGTCTCTGTCTACGGTTTTTTGTTCTGATGTTTCAAGATTTTTAACAGTAACTTTATTTGCCGCTAACTCATCTTCTCCAAGAATTAATGCAAATTTTGCAACTTTAGAAGCTTTTTCTAATTGCTTAACAAATTTTTTGTTTGTTAAATCAAATTCGCAATTTATTCCTTTTGTACGCAACTCTTCTGCTAATTTAATTGCTTCAAGAGATTTGTTGCAAACAATAAATGCAGGTAATTTTTCTTCGCACTTATTGCCGATGAGTGAAGCTAATCTCTCCATACCCATTGCAAATCCTATTGCCGGAGTATCTTCTCCGCCCAAATTTCTAACCAGGCTGTCATATCTGCCACCACCGCAAACAGCGTTTTGCGAACCGAGATTGTTAGATTTAATTTCAAAAACCGTTCTGTTGTAGTAATCCAAACCTCTTACCAAAAGCTTATTTATTGAGTAATTTATATTTAACGCGTCAAGATAATCTTTTAGTTCATTAAAATGCGTTGCACAATCTTCGCAAATAAAATCCGACTGAATAACTGCTTGAATTTCAGGTTTAGCATAAATTCCCTTACATTCTTCTACTTTGCAATCCAATAGTCGCAACGGATTTTTCTCATAACGTGCTTGACAATCAGGGCATAATTCTGACAAATACGGTTTAATAACCTCTTTTAATTTTGTTTTAAAAACTTCTCTGCATTCTGGACAACCCAATGAGTTAAGCTCTACGGATAAATCATTTAAACCCAATGCTTTAAGATAATTTACTGCCATCAAAATAACTTCTGCATCAGCAGTAGCCTGTTTTATTCCGAAAACTTCAACTCCGACTTGATGGAATTGTCTTTGGCGACCTGCCTGTGGACGTTCGTATCTAAACATAGGACCTTTGTACCAAAGCTTAACTGGTGCAGAAAGTCTATGCATACCGTTTTCAATAAAAGAACGAACAACTCCTGCTGTATTTTCAGGGCGCAGAGTTAAAGAGCGTTCGCTCTTTTCAAAAGTATACATTTCTTTATTTACAATGTCAGTAGTATCACCAACTCCGCGAGCAAAAAGTTCAGTTGCTTCAAAAATAGGTGTTCTGATTTCTTTTGCTCCGTATTTTGAAAACACTTCTTGTGCTTTTGTTTCCATAAAATGCCAAACGGGCATTTCTGCCGGTAGTATGTCTTTTGTTCCTTTTTGTACTTTTATTATTGCCATGATTCAAATTCCTTTATATAATTATTTTACTACAAACAGGAAGGTGGATATATGGGTATAAAAATAACGAAAATGCAAGGATGCGGAAACGACTTTGTAATTCTGGATTACGAAGAGTATAAAAAAATGAATCTTTCTATGCCGGAAGTTGCAAAAAAACTATGCGACAGACATTTTGGAATTGGAGCAGACGGACTCATTATCCCAAATACGAATGAAGAAAATGCAGACATCGGTTGGTTTTTCTATAATTCGGATGGCACAACCGCTCAAATGTGTGGCAACGGAATGAGATGTTTTGCAAAATATGTTTATGATAAAAAACTTGTCGATAAAAACGAATTTTCAGTAAAAACTCTTGCAGGAATTATGACTCCCAAAATACTAGAAAACGGTGAAATTCGAGTAAATATGTCTAAACCGATTTTGGAGTCGGAGAAAATACCTTTTATTCCTCATAATAATCTTAATTACAAAATTTCCGTAAAAAATATGATATTTGAAGGGAATGCTGTTTCTATGGGAAATCCACATTTTGTAATTTTTGTTTCTCCGGAAGATGAACCAATGGAATTAGCAAAAGAATACGGCTCATTGATAGAAGTTTCTGCGGAATTTTCCGAAAAAACGAATGTAGAATTTATAAAAATAAAATCATACAAAAAAATACAACTTGCAGTCTGGGAACGTGGTTGTGGAATTACTTTGGCTTGTGGCACAGGAGCTTGTGCGAGTGTTGTTGCAGGAATTTTGAACGGATATATTGAAAACTCCGTTGAAGTTCAGCTTGCAGGCGGCGTTGTACACATTGATTGGGCAGGTTCAAAAGATGACACAAACCACGATGTATTTTTAACAGGTCCTGCCGAGTATGTTTTTGAAGCAGAATACACTGCTTAAACTTTATGTTTTTTGAATGCGAATTTTTTGAACAATATGTAAGTGAAAATCGCTGCAGCAAGAGTTGCTACAATTTGTGCAACATAGACATTCAAGTGCAAAATTTTAACAACAAACTCCAGAATGCCTGCATTTATTAAGTAGCTAAAGAACCAAGTTGTACAACACTTTGCGTATTCTTTGAGCCAATTTCCGTTACTTTGAAATACAAGAAACTTTTGGGTAACAAAAGAAACCGCAGAGGAAATCAGCCACGCGAGAGCAAGTGCGATTTGGTATGCACCCGTTCCCAACAAAAAGCAAAACAGAATATAAAGAAGATACGATACGCCGGCATTAAATCCGCCAACGAATAGAAATCGTATTTTATCTGATAGCTTAAACCAATACATAATATTCAACCTAAAGTAGCTAACTTCAACTTAATATTCCAAATTGGAATATTAAAATTTATATTCCGGAATGACAAATTCCTCATTGTTTGCATCTTTTTCCACAAACTGCAAATAGTAATTAAGCGCAGTTTCTTTAGCGCTTTCATAAAACTCATCAGAAATAAGCTCTTTATGCAATTCTGTGCGTTCACCGGAATAATTGCCTAAAACTCTTGAGAATTTTTCAATTGTTTCAAGATTTTCTCCGCCAGCATAAGCTTTTGTTTTTGCGTCTGTTCCGGATGGTCGTATTTCTAAGTACTTATCGGTAAATTGAAGATAAGTTCCGTCTCCGACAAATTTCACGGCTTGCAAATTATCAAAATTGAGTTCCGCAAAAGCGTTATTAAGAACTTTTTTAACAGAATCCAAATCCGCCATCTTTTCTTTTATCGCAATCGCAAGTGAGAGATAGAATAAATCATTCTTTGTTCTTTGCTTTTCACCCTCAAATTTAGCTTGTTTCAGCTTTTCAATATCGGGTTCTGATTCATTGTAATAAGAAATATCTTCTCTAACATCAAATTTTGCAACTATATTATTTTCTTCAAAAATTTCAACAAGATATTCAGAAAGTGTTTTGTTTTCTTCTTCCAATTTTGCTGCAAGTGAAGAAGCTACAATTATTGCTTCTGTAGCACTTTTTTCACGCATTGCAATTGCTTTTCTACCGGCAAGTGATTCTATCAAATCTTCTGAACCCATTATCATACCACCGGATTCTTCACCGCCAAATATCAAACGTGGTTGTACTCCAAGGTTTATTGAATTTCCAAATACATCGTCAACAACAACTTCACCTTGCGGATTATTCTTAATTTGAAGTTCAACTTTTTTCATAATATTTGCAATTTCTTTGAAACCGACAGGCACATTTACAACTTTAATACCATGTGATTTTGCCCATTCATCCCAAGAAAGAGCAGATGCGGTTGTTTTAATCATAAATCTCGGATGATTTTTAAATTTACCACTCGCTTTTAATTGTTTTACGCGATAGTCCATCAGCATTAAAAATGCCTGATTTGCCGTATAAACGGTTAAAACTCTTTCTTCATCCAATTTTACAAAAGAAATTCCAAATTCTTCCAAAGTCGGTATATTACCCGCAGCTTCAATCTGACATACCGTAAGTCTATCATGGTCAGGGTCGGTGATTAAAACAATTGTACCCAGCGGGCATTCCGCAAGAACTTTGTCATAATGCAAAGACTCAATTACAGGGAAGAACTTTTCACCATTCGGTCTTTTTGCTAAAACAGTAGCGTCTACTGAATAATCATAAAAAACCTTGTTGCCTTTAGGGTCTGTATCGTATTTTCCGATTGAATGGAAAAACGGATCTTCTCCCGTGTTATTCCAAATATATTTGTCTTGAATACCCAATTTCTCAAGCACTCTGCTTAAAGTTCTGTACGCGCAACCACCAACACTTTCAACAAAAAGCTTAGATTTCATGCTTTTAACGGAATTCAAATTCTCTCCAACTCCTGATTTCAGGTATTCTACATACAAGTCAATTCCGTCATTCAATTTTGTCATCACAGTCTCATCAATCAGTGGATTATTTTTTGACGCAACTTTGATTTCATAAGAACCTTCACGTTCAACAATATCAAAGATTTCTTGAATTTTGTTTACAAATTCAAGTGATTCTTCCGGAAGGTATTGACTTCCTTGTGAGTTTAAGTCCTTAGTCGCTGTTTTTACTGAAATTCCATGACTTGAAGTAATATATTCGCCACCAACTAAATCCAGTTTAAAAGCCAAGAACGACGCAAGCCATATCGGAATAGTTTTTCTTTCTTGCGGAGTAAGAGTTCTAATCCCTTGAGCAGCTTGTATTCTTGCAATAGCGTCTAAGTACAAAGTAGAATTATAGCGAACTTCACTACCAACAAGCTTTACAATAGGCTTATCCTGATATTTTTCTTTTGCAACAAGCGCTTTTGCCAATGTAGCAAGAACAATTCCGACAAGGTTTATTGGAAATCTTGTATCTTGCGGAAACAAAATATTTTGCGGTCCGCGAATTCCTGCCGTAGAAACTTTTGCCTCTTTGGAATAATTCGCAAACCATTCTTTCAAGTTCAATCCTTCGGGATTTGAGTCAGAATGCGAAAACAAATGTTCTCTTTTTAAGGTAAAAGTAAACTCGTTCTCGTTATCAAAATTTAATAGATTTAACTGTTTTATATATTCAGGTGTTTTTTCAAAAACATTTTTAAAAAGTTCATTTTCCAATTCGCAACTTGGTTTTAACTTGTACATAATAATTTCCCCCCATTTTTGCAAGACTATTATAACATAAATGTTAACAATGTAACAATCTCCTACGTTTATAGGGTTGAAAAAGGTTGAAACATGCTTTATAATGGGTTGTATAAAGTATATACTCAATTTATTACAAAAGGATTTTTATTATGACAATATCGTTCAGCGGTTTGGCTTCAGGATTGGACACCTCGTCATGGGTTGAGGCTCTAGTCTCGGTAAAACAGCAGGATGTTACAAAATTAAATACAAAGTTGCAAGGGTATCAGACCACCAAAGATACTTTAACTGCAACAAGAAGCTCTTTTTCTTCATTAAGGACGGCTTTGGAAAAACTTACAGACGCAAAATTTGGCGGAACATTTGATTTGTTTGCAAAAAATTCTGCTAAATCTTCTAATGAAGATGTATTTACTGCAACCGTAACAAGTAGCGCAGCAAGACAAACTTATGATGTAAAAGTAGAACAACTTGCCACTTATACAAAAGCGTTATCTAAAGAGTCTGCAAGTTCTGTTGCTGATGATTCAACGAAGCTTTCAAGCTTAGGAATAAAAGAAGGAACACTAACTGCCTATGTTAACGGTGTAAAAAATGTTGTAAACATCGGAAAAGATGATACATTGGGCGATTTGAAAGCTCGTCTTGCAGAAGCAGGTATTAAAACCGAAATAGATGAAACCGGTGTTCTTAAATTTTCTGCTCAAAATGCAGGAGATGTTGTAAATATTGGTGCTACAACCGACAGCACAAACCTGACGTCAATTGTTGGCTTATCAAGACATGAGGATGGTTCTTACGCATCTACAAACTCTTTGTATAAAGCTTCTTTGACAACAAAATTGGTAGGAGACGATTCCGGTTTCAGAGAAAATATTACTGCCGGAACATTCTCTATCGGCGACGCAACATTTACTATTGATGACAAAACAACGTTATCTTCATTGATTTCACAAATCAATAATAGCGATGAAGCGCAGGCTTATGCTTATTGGGATGATGCGACAGGAAAATTGTCCATCACATCTAAAAAAGAAGGTGCATCTTATATCAATATTGAAGCAGGAACAAGTAACTTCACTGATGTAATGGGATTTACCGAAACACAGCGTGATACTGACGGAAGCGTTCTTTCTTCAAAAATGTATATTGACACACAAGAGCTTGGCTTGAATGCGATATTCTCAATTAACGGAACGAAGATGACTTCTACGTCGAATGTCGTAACTTCTGATATTTCAAGAATGGATGGTGTTACATTAACGCTGAACAGAGTAAATACAGAAGATGATGGCAACACAACATTAACCGTTTCACAAGACACATCACAATTAAAGGACGCTATTAACGGTTTTATTGACGCGTATAATTCTTGTCTTGCAAAGGTAAACGAAGTAACGGCTAATGGAGCAGACTTACACGGCGAAACATCATTAACAAGTCTTGCCAGAACCATTAAGAATTATGCAAATAGTTCTAATACTACTAATGGCGGCATATACAAGTTATTATCGGATATCGGTATCAGCACGGCAAAAGCCGATGGCAACAATTTGAGTACCGATACTTATGAGCTTGAGCTTGACGAAGAGAAATTCTTAAAAGCATTGGAAGAAAATCCTGATTCGGTAAAATCAATTTTGGCAGGCGAAAACGGAGTTTTAACAATGATGGAAGGTACTATTGAACAAAGTTTGAAAGCTACCGTAGGTTTCTTTGATGTAAAATCTTCGACATTGGATTCTAACATCAAGAAAATGAACGAAAAAATTACTAAGAAAAATTCAAGCATAGAGACGTACAGAGCGCAGTTGGAGAAAAAATTTAGCAACATGGAGCAAATGATTTCTCAAATGCAACAGAATTACAGCAGTTTCTTATAATAGAAAAAAGCCGAGTTTAATACTCGGCTTTTTTATTCTATAAATCGTTTCTTCTTCTTGGGGAGGAGACCTCGCTCCTTCGGGGTCTCTCCTTAAGGAGAGGGAATGAAGGAATGGATGGATTGAATTTGATGTGTAAAACAAAACTACTCCAATAAGATACGACATTGGGCAAATTATGCTATAATTCTTTTATGAAAAAGATTTTATTTGCGCTTCTCGATTTAATCTATAAGAAAAAGTGCTATTTTTGCTCTTCTTCAAAATATTCTTTAAAGATGTGTCCTAAATGTTATGAGTTGATGGAGTTTTCAGACAGAAGAGCAAATCGAATAATTGATGGTGTTAACATTTTTTCCTGTGCAATTTACGAGAAAACAATACAAAAATTAATTCGCGGACTAAAATATCATAAGCAAAAGGAATTGGCTTTTTATTTGGCAAAATTTATGTATGAATATTGGGAAAAACTCGGCGATACGCGAGATTTTCAGGTTGTTCCGACTCCACTGCATAAAAATAGAATAAAAAAACGTAAATATAACCACATGGAACTTGTTGCAGAGGAATTTTGCAAACTTAGCGGATATTCACTCAATAATGATTTAATCAAAAGGATAAAAGATACAAAGCCGCAATACAGACTTACACGAATCCAAAGACTTGAGAACTTAGCAGAAGCGTTTGAAGTTGATATTACTAAAGATTTACACAAGCCAATATTAATTTTGGACGATATTTGTACAACCGGCGCAACTTTTGAAGAAATGATTGAGGCATTGCGTCAAAAAAATATTAATGAGATTGTTTGCCTTGCTGCGTCAACTCCATAGTTTGTGATATAATTTAAACAAAATTGAGAATGAGGATATGAGAATGGAAAAATTTTATACAACAACCGCGATTGATTATGTAAATGGTGCTCCACACATTGGACACGCTTATGAGAAAATTCTTACTGATGTAATTTACAGACATTTCACACAGAGATGTGAAAATACGTATTTTTTAACCGGTACTGATGAACACGGAATTAAAATCCAAAAAACATCTGCGGCTAATGGTGTTTCTCCAAAAGAATTTTGTGATATGAATGCACAAAAATTCAAAGATGCTTGGAAAGCTCTTGATATCAATTATTCACAATTTATTAGAACAACCGATGAACAGCACGAAAAAGTTGTACAACATATCTTTAAAAAGCTTGTAGAACAAGGCGATATTTATAAACATTCATACACAGGACTTTACTGTTCAGGCTGCGAAGCGTTTTTGAGCGAAAAAGATTTAACAGAGGATGGGCTTTGTCCTGACCACTTGAAAAAACCTGAAGTTGTTGAAGAAGAAAACTATTTCTTTAAACTTACAAAATACAAAGATGCAATAATTAAGCATATCAAGACTCATCCGGATTTCATCATTCCGTCTTTCAGAGCGAATGAAGTTTTGAATCAATTGGAAAATATTGAAGATATTTCGGTTTCTCGTGTTAATACTAACGTAAGTTGGGGAGTTCCGGTTCTTGATGACCCGTCTCAAGTAATTTATGTATGGATTGACGCGCTTTCTAACTACATTACGGCAATCGGTTATGATGTGGAAAATTCTTCCGAGCAGTTTAAAAATCTTTGGCCGGCTGATGTTCAAGTTATTGGAAAAGATATTTTGAAATTCCATAGCATTTATTGGCTTGCAATCCTTATGGCTCTTGATTTGCCACTACCGGAACACATACTTGCTCACGGTTGGATTACAATTGACCAAACAAAAATGTCAAAATCTTTGGGCAATGTAATTTCACCGACAAGTGTTTTGGAAGCGTTTAATTTGGAAATTCCTGACCCATTCAGATATTATATGGCAACTGCTGCTCCGTGCGGAAAAGACGGTAACTATTCTGATGAAGATTTTAAGGAAAAAGTCAATGCACATTTAGCAAACTCTATGGGCAATTTGCTTAATAGAACTTTATCAATGCTTGTTAAGTATTTTGAAGGTGATATTAAACCGGAATTTCTTGGTAAAAACGAATTAAAAGAAAAAGCTCTTGAAACACTAAAAGCAGTAAAACACCATTTTGATTACTTTGAAGTTCAAGAAGCAGGACAGAAAATCATTGAATTAGTTGATATTACAAACAAGTACGTAACTGACAACGCTCCGTGGACATTGGCAAAAGAAGGTCAAATGGATAAGTGCGGAGAAGTCTTAACAAATGTTTTGCAAGTTATGACTGTAATTGCGTCTCTTATTTATCCTTATTGCCCAAATATTGCTAAAGCAATGGCAGAGCAATTGTCTTACGATTTGAATGTAAAACTCGATGATATTACTTGTGAAAGCTTAAAAGCAGGACATTTAATAGACAAAGAAAACATTAAACCTGTATTCTTAAGAATGGATAGCGAATTAGCTGACAAAAAGAAGGGATAATAGAGTAAAGGGGTAAAGAAAAGAGTAAAAGGAGTAACCAAGATGCAAATTTGTCCGATTGGTTTTAGTTTTAACAAACCAAGCAGCATGCAAGAAAATTATGCTCGACAAAAAAATTGCACGGTTCCTGTTTTTTGCTCCAGCACATCTGAAGGTAATCCTTTAAAAAGACTTAAAGGGATAAAATGCCCGTATTTTGGTGTGGAAATGCTTACGGGTAAAGAGCTTAATCGCATTGAAGTACAGCTTGCGCGTTGTCCGACCGTAAAAGATGTTGTTAAAGTTCTTACAAAGCATAAAAAACATATTCATAAAACGGAGAAAAAAATACTTAAAAGATTTACAGAAATTTCTAAAACATCACCTGATATGACTCTTCCGGAATGCCTAAAACTCTGGTATGACGAAGCTATTACAAAGTTAAAGCTGGAAGAATTTAATGTTCTTGATGATGTTGATAAAATTTCGTTAAAGCTTTCTCCTGAAAACGCGCTTGCAGTACACGGAAAAACAACCCATTGTCGACAAATAATATTAGAAAATAATCAGGAAGATACTTTCAAGAGAAAAGCTCTATTGTATTCTTTGCAAGAAATTACTCCGAAAAAAGGAGAAGGCAATGTATTTGAGATGCTAAAAGACAGAGCTGCATATTTGCCTACATCAAGTACAAGCGAAAATGCCTTTATTGTTAAATATGCAAATCGAAGTCATGAAGAAATTGCAAAGAGAATGATACATTTATCTGTAGCAACCATTGAGCATATAAAACCTGATTCTTTGGGCGGGTTAAATGCAATCGGTAACTTTTTGTTGGCTTCGGCAGTAGCCAATAGTATGCGTTCAAATATGTCGCTTTCAAAATTTATCAAAATGTTCCCAAAAATTCCGATAAATTGTCAAAAATACGTTGAGCAAATAATTGAATGCGTCCATAAGGGATGGCTCAAAGGAAATGAAACTTATCCGTATAAAATACAAAGAGTGCTTGAACGTGAATCAAAAGGTGAAATCAAATTAGACTTATCAAAGTATAAATGGACAAAAGAAGAAGCAAAACAGCAAGTTAAAGAGTATTATAACAAGAAGCGATGCAAAAAATGAAGATTACTGATGCAAAAATTTTAATAGTAGAAGATGAACCGCAAATTAACAGGCTCATAGAACTTGTTTTACAATCAGATGGCTATTATAAAATCCGAAAAGCTTATGATGGGAAAGAAGCTTTAAGCATAATAGAATCTGATAAACCGGATTTAATTTTATTGGATGTCATGATTCCGGAAATTAATGGTTTTGAACTTTGCAAACGAATAAAGGAAGATGAAAATTTAAAATCCATTCAGGTGATTATGCTTACGGCTAAAAAAATGGAAGAAGATATTTTGCAAGGTTTTCAAAATGGAGCAATTGATTATATTCCAAAACCTTTTAGCAATAAAATTCTTTTGGCAAGAATAAAGGCTCATTTGGCAAACACGGACTTTAATATAAACTCAAAAATATACAAAAACATTTTTCTTGATAATAACAAAATGACCGTAACAGTTAATGACAAATTGATAGAACTTACTAAATTTGAGTTTAAAATATTAGAAATGTTAATGTCTAACGTCGGAATTGTGTTTTCACGCTCTCAAATTTTATCATACTTACGCGGTGATGGTGGTTTTGATGTATCTGAACGCGCAGTGGATGTGCAAATAGTGAATTTGAGACGAAAACTTGATGAATTTGGTACGTATATTGAGACTGTTAGAGGAATTGGATATAAGCTTAAAGAGGGATAAAATGAAAAAAAGGGATTTGTATTGGGTCAATAAAATAGTTATTTTTTTGTTGGTGACGTTGGTTTTCGGAGCAATATCCATAATAAATATTTTGCAATTTAACGCCAGCTATATGCTAGAAGAGCAAGAAGAATTACAAATTACCAAAAGACAAATTGTCTGGGCAATTGAACCTATTTTAAAACAAAACAATCTCAAATTGCTGCAAACATATTGTGATGATTTTCAAAATGAAGATGTGCAATTTAGAATCTTCGATGGCAATAAAAAATTGATTGCTTCTACAAATTTAGATAACAAAAGTGAGCTTCTGGATAAAAACAGTGAAATTCTCAACAAAACTTATAATTCAATAAAACTTTACCAACATGCCATAAAAGATAGAAAAATTGGTATCAGAGAAAAGATTTATATTGATTCGGATAAATATTATTTGGAAATTATAGTTTCACAAGCTGATGTAATGAAATCTATTATTAATGCACGAAAAAGCGCTTTTTCGTTTTTCTCTGTATGTATTCTTTTCTTTGCAATAGGTTTAGTACAAATATTTTATACACTCAGAAATACGTTTAACCAACTGGAAGATAGTGTTATTGAGGTTGCAAACGGAAATCTGGATTCAGAAATCAAAATTCCTAAGTTTGGATTGTTGAACGAACTGACTTTATCCATTAAAAAAATGGTAAGAAGATTAAAAACGCAAATTGCCCGATTATCGCAGTTAGAACAGTATAAGTCAAACTTCTTACAAAATATAACTCACGAAATTAAAACTCCTATTACGGCTATAAATTCGGCAATAGAACTTATTGAAGCAAGGAATTTAATTGGTAGCGAAGACAAAGAATGTTTTGATATTATTCAGTTTCAGACAAAGGCTATTGATAAATTAGTGAATGATATTTTATGTCTTTCCGAAATTGAAGTTGCAAAAACAGATGAGAATAAGAATTTTGAAACATTTTCGCTAAATTCAATGATAAAAAAAGTTGTTGATGAGTTTAATTATGTTGATATACAAATAAATTTTATTCCACAAGATGAAAAAATAATGTATTATGGCAATAAAGATTTGTTATCTACCGCTATTTCAAACCTTTTGATAAACGCAATAAAGTACTCTGAAACAGACAAAATTGATATATTTTTGAGTAAACAAGATGAAAAAATAACATTAATTGTACGTGATTACGGCATTGGTATTGAGCAAGAGCATCTTGAACATATTTTCAAACGTTTTTACCGAATTGACAAAAACTACAGTAGAAAGTTAGGCGGAACAGGACTCGGACTTTCTATCGTACAAAACATTGTCAAACTTCATAATGCTACAATTAATATAGAAAGCAAAATTAACGAAGGAACAAGTTTTATTATAAATTTTCAAGAATTGAATATTTAATGCCTTTTTCCTTTATTTTTACAGGCAAATTCTTAATTTTCTTATTTCTTGCAATTACAATGTGGTTTTTTTTGCGCAATTCCTGTTTAAGCCACTTTAAATCTTCTTTTGTCTGGAAATTGATTTCATCTTGTTCGCTATAATACAAAAGACTGTAGCGTTTTCCGACCATATAAGTTGAAATTGTGTAATCGTTATCTTGTGCATATTCTGCAAATTTCATCAAATCATTTTGTCCGAAAGTGTAATTAAATTCATAAATATACGGAGTTAGAAATCCCGACAATGCTGCCATTAAAATTGCAACAGAAAGAAACAATTTCATTCTGCGTTTTTGCAAAATAAATATCCAATTGAAAATGACAAACGGAGTCAATATTAACAAAGACACTGTCTGAATTTTTGTGAAACTTGAATAAATATCATCCGGCAAAATAAATCCGATAAAGAACATTACAACGACTGAAAGCGTTAGCATAGAATTTAAAACTATTACAGAAATGTTTGTATTCTTATCATCTTTCTCTATGTAATTTTGCCAAATTGAACCAATCAATACCGCGAAGAACGGATAAATCGGCAAAATGTACGTTATAAGTTTAGTACCTGAAGAACTGAAAAATCCCAAAATTGAAATAACAGCAATAGCATTTAGAGTTAAAAATTTGTCATCAAATTTGATGTTCTTAATTTTTGTAATTTGCGATAAAAGAACAAAAATGTGTGGAAATAATCCCCAAGCAAGAGTTACCAAATAAAAATACCAAGGCTCTGACCTGTGGATAACTTCTGAACCAAAGAATCTCATAATGTGATGTTTAATGATATATTCATCTATAAATAAAGAGCCATGGAGTTTTACCATAATTAAATGCCAAGGCAATGTTATCAATAAAAATATCAACATTCCCCAAGAATATTTGAAAGTTTCTTTGTATGTCTTGAATACTACCGTTGAAACGGCAATAACAATCATTGGGATTGCAATTCCTGGAATACCTTTTGCCATAACTGCTAATGCGGAGAAAATATAAGTTAGTAACCAAAAATATTTTTTGTTTTCTGATTTTACATAAAAAGTATAAAAATAGCATAACACCGAACTTACTACAAAGCTTGTAAGAACACTGTCAAGAATTGCAATTTTAGTCAAAAACATATATTCCAAACTTGTAAACATTGTTGCAGTCGTTATTATTGCAAATTTGTCATCCTTAACCTTTTTGCAGAGAGACAACAATAAACCGGCAGGTAACAGTGATAACAAAATAATCGGTAATCTTGCCGTTAATTCTGAAACCGCGTTTGTAAGATAAAAAGAAAGACATTCAATCCAAAAGAACAAAGGTGGTTTTTCAAAGAAAAAATCTCCATTCAAATATAGCGTCAAGTAATCTTTATTTTCAAACATTTCTCGAGCCATGTTAACATATCTCGTTTCATCAACGTCCAAAAGCGGGTATTTTCCTATCCAATAAAAAAATCCATAAAAACAGATAAAACCTAAAAGGCAATATAACATTATAATATGTTGTTTTTTCATAAATGCTATCCTTAAATATATTTCGTATATTTTAAGGATAAAAAAGTTTTATTAGTTTTTTGTTAGTACAAGGTGTAAAAACTAAAACTTTCTCGCAAATTCATTTTATTATTTATTCAGTTCGTATAAAAATCTCAGACCCTCAAGCGTCAAATACGGATTTACAAAATCAAATGGTCTAGTCATGTATTTTGCAATAAGACCGGAATATCCACCGGTTGCAATAATTACGGCTTTTTCACCAAGTTCTTTCTCGCACTGAGTAATCAAGCCTTCTATTGCGCAAGCCGAACCTCTTATAACTCCCGATAGAATTGCGTCGACTGTATTATTCCCAATTGCTTTATCCACAGTGTCAGCTTCAATTCTCGGAAGTTTTGACGTGGAATTGTTTAATGCGCGAAACTGCAAATTTAGTCCCGGCATGATAACTCCGCCAACAAAATCTCCATCATTGTTTATGATATCAAATGTTGTTGCTGTACCTAAGTCAACTATTATAGCCGGTTTAGAATACAAAACATAAGCTCCGCAAGCATTTGCAATTCTATCTGCACCTGCTTCTTTTGGATTTTTTAATTTTAGTTTTATTCCGAAATTTAATTTATCATTTAATAAGATGGAATCAATATGAAAAATATTATCAATGGCTTTTTTTATGGTTTTATTAAGTTCCTCTACTACAGAAGCAATTATGCAATCTTGAATTTTATATTTTTTAAGTAATGTATGGAATAAAACCTCATATTCTTCGCGTGGCAATTCTTTGTTAGAAGGCAATCTGAAAGTCTCTAAAATACTCTCATTTTCAAATATTCCGAGAGTTATGTTTGTATTTCCTATATCAATAGCCAAGAGCATTTATTCATCACCTTCACTTATACCGTAATTGCTCAATGTTGAATTAATTATTTCTGACATTTCCTCTCGATAGCCCTTTGGATTTAATATTTCACACTTATCATAATATCTGAGCAATCTTGCAAACAAAATTTCTTTGCTTTCACATTGGTTGGAAACAACAATGCATTCACCATTGTACGGCTGTATAAGACGTTCGTTTTCGCGCAAATGATACCTTAGTGCAAGTGCACCTTTTAACTTAAAAACAACAACCGGTTCATTAAACGCCAAAAGATATTTTTCGCTTAACACTTCTATGCCGGAAACTCTTACTATATCAATCATTCTTTCTTTGTTGTTGTACATAACATGGAAAAATGTTTTTCCTTTGTTTTCTGCAATATTAAGCGGAATGCAATCCAGCATTGTTTTATTTTTAAACATGAGTCTTATTTTTCTTTTTTCTGTTATTGCATGTTCAAAAAGCTCTGCTGAAATATGGTAAGTTTCTTTTTCGACTTTTGCAATTTTTTTGTTAGAAAATCTGTTTATTTTTTCTGCAAAAGCGTTAAAGATTTTGTTAGATTTTTTTGCCATTTCATGCTTTATGATGTTTTGCAAAATTTCCAATAAACCTACATCATTCATTGTAAGTTCAAGCCCAAAAGGAACGCTCGTTACAAAATATTTGTTGTGAATTTTGGGAATATCAATGCCACAAAATCTGCATGAGTTAATATATTTGCTAACAATACTATTGTTAAACAAATGCGATTTTTCATTTGCGTTCAATTTTGCAAGGAGTTCTTGCATTGTATAATCACCTTGAAGCATTATTTGCAATGTTTTTAAAACTTGTGTGGAAGATATGTTTGTTTTATTTGGAGTATTTTGCATTATAAATATTCCTCATATTCTTTAATTTTTCAACAATATTATCCTTAAACTCTTGCGGTTCAAGAACGGTGCAATTTGCGCCAAAAGATAAAATTCTTTGAGTTGCCAGAAAATCATTATAATATTTTCCTTCTATAACAAATCCATCTTCTAAAGTTTCAATAATTTGTTCGTTTTCTTCAATTGCACTTGTTCCAAAATTTTTCAAATAAAATTTTACTTTTACCGTTTCAACTTCAATATTGTTTCTGTCGGAAAGTTTTGAAATTACGGACAAAATTCTTCTGATATTTAGTACAACAGAGTCTCTTTTATTCAAATCATAGCCGTAAAGATAGATGTTATCATTTTGGAACACAAGTTTTTGTGCAGCAATAACTTTTTGTGAACTTTTGCTTGCGGATGGTTTTTTGTATTCCAATGTTAAAGTTCGTTTATTGTTGCAATCATCATTTAATTCTCTGACAAAATCCGTGTTAAACGCTTTCAGGGCAGAAAGTCCGTAAAATTCTTCTTTTGTTTCGGGGTCTCCCGTGCAAGAAGCGATTTTTTTGAACAATTCATCATATTTTAGTAAAAGTTCTATGTCAGAATTGTTTTTGATTTTTTTGACTGCACGCTTGATAACTTCCATTTCTTCTTGTTTAATATCCAAGGCAAACGGATGCTTGAGCAGATGGTATTTGTATCCTGTTCTGCTGTCAGCTCTTGTAATTTCGCATTGCATTAACTTTAGCGTGTTTAAATCTATTCTGATAATGTCAGTAGTTTGATCAGGCTCCATCAGATTTAATCTAATAAACTCTTCTTGTATTTCGGCGAGCGACCTTGGAGCTTCAATCAACAATCCTACTAAAACAATTGCTCGAACTCCGGTCAACGATATTTGATTTAATGAAGCTTTTTCTACAGGCTTAAACAAAATTCATCCCTTCTCTTTTATATTATTTACATAAATTTGCTAAATATTCAATCGTATTTTCACAAAATCTTCTGTCACTGGCACTAAAAGGCAATACATCTCCTTGTAATTCTTTCTTAATCTTAGTAATAACTCCCATTTGTTTGCCTTTAGGAATATAATCTATTTTTGTAACAATTGTAAATATCGGAAGATTGTACATTTCAACCCATTGTCGCATTTGATAATCATTTTTCTGAATATCATGTCTTGCATCAATAAATTGTATCAGCGACTTAATTTGTTTTCTATTCAGCAAATATTCTTCAAGATATTTTTGCCATCTTGCCTGTGCTTCTTTGGAAACTTTAGCATAACCATATCCCGGAAGGTCGGCAATCATAAAATTGTCAGCAAAATTAAAAAAGTTGATTAATCTCGTTTTCCCTGGAGTATTAGAAGTCTTTGCAAGTTTCTTATTATTGGCAAGGGCATTTATAAAAGAAGATTTGCCGACATTAGAACGCCCGAGCAACGGAAATTCCGGTAGTTCAAATTCCGGACATTGTGATAATTTTTCTGCGCTTATTATGAAATTAGCATTAAGCTGTTTCATTTTGCTTTTCCTTTTGTTTTTGTTGTTCTCTGTGCGTAACTAATGAGAGTAGCTTGTAAACTTTTTCATTGTTAACAACGGTTAATTGCGTTTTATTGTTCACGACGCTTATATCTATTGATGGTTTGTGCTCAAAGATATTTCCGGTTTGAATACTTACAATCTGAATAAAGTTATCCCTTAAAATGCTAAGGGGTTCTTTTAAAAATGTTTCAAATGTCTTAAAAATATTCATGACTACCGCTTCAAACTTTAATAAAAATATTGTATAATAGTTGAAGGTAAATGTAAACATGGATGACAGAGAAAAAGAATATCTGGAAGCGTTTAAGACATATTTGAGCGTTGAAAAAAATTTTTCTAAGCACACATTGAGTGCTTATGATTCTGATATTATGAGTTTTCTGCTTTGGCTCAACGGAACAAGTTGTATCGAGACAGATTTTAATAAGTTGCGTGAATATTTGCATTTTATACAGCGTTTTGATTACAAAAAAACAACTGTTGCACGAAAAGTTGCGTCAATAAGAACTTTTTACAAATTTTTATTCCGAGAAAGATACATTGAATCAGACCCCGCAATTTCTCTTTCTGCGCCAAAAAGACCAAAATCTTTGCCAAAATTTTTAACTCCGGAAGAAGTTGAACAAATACTCAATAATGTAAAAATTGATACTCCTGCCGGATTTAGAAATCGTGTTATTCTTGAACTTCTTTGGGCAACAGGCATGCGTGTTTCGGAATTAAGTAATCTTAATTTTGGTGATTTAAACATTGAAGAAAATGAAATCAGAGTTTTCGGTAAGGGTGCAAAAGAGCGTATTGTTTTGATGTCTGACAGAGCAAAAAGTTATTTGGTTCAATACATCAATTCCGCTAGAAAATTAATTGCACCGGAATATAATATTGGTGAACCTGATGACGAGTCACCGCTTTTTATCAACAATACGGGTTACAGATTGCAAAACAAAACTATAAGAAAAGTTATAAACGAAACCGTAGAAAAAATAGAATTACCTAAAAAAGTTACTCCGCACGTATTTAGACATAGCTTTGCAACAAAATTAATAGAAAATGGAGCGGATTTAAGAGTTGTACAAGAACTTTTAGGGCATGCCGGAATTTCCAATACCCAAATTTATACGCATATTTCAATGAAACACATGAAAGATGTATATGAGGCTGCACATCCTCATCACTAACATTTATAAATAAAATCGAAAGCACGACATAGTTGAAATGTCGTGCATAGTTCCTAAATCTTCCTTTTCCTTTTTCGCTTGAGAATTTCTCGTCTGCTATCGCCACTTTAGCTCGCAACTAATCCAGCAATGCTTCAAGAATAGCTGCGTTTTTGCTTGCCATTGTATTTGCTTTTACCCTGCTTTTATACATGTAACTTCTCAATGCTTCTCTGATAAGTTCAGAACGCGTCCTGTTTTCGCCTTCTGCGACTTGGTCAATCTTGTCTAAAAATTCTTCGGGCATTGAAATTAGTACTCTTGCCATATATTTCTCCTTTACTGATTCATGACTATTGAGATATCCTGTATATATATAAAGTCATGAGAATAAAAAAAATTGCCTTTTTGAATGCACTTTGTTAAGTTTTGTAACGGCTAAAACTTGTATTGATTTTGTAAACGCTCTGAGATTTGTTTATTTCTACACTATTTAGTTGATGTGTAATATAACAAAATAATGTAGGATAGATGTGGGAGCGAATAGGCTTTTGCTCTGAGGGAAATGGTAGGTATGATAGATTCAGTTTTCTTTGATGATTTGTATAAACAATTTTCTTGGTTTGATTCGATATTCACACCGGTTGTAAAGTCCTGTAGCAGTGAGTTTTTCTTTGATGGATTCGAGTATAAGCTTGCTTCTATAAGTACAAATATGAATGTTCTTTCTCAAAATGAGACATTTTTTGTAACCAAAGTGAAGATAAATTCAAAAAACGATGTTTATATCAGAATTTCTCAGGATGCTATTAATGTGATTCTGGATAAGGTTTTGGGAAAAAATAATCGTCGATTTGATTTGACAGAAGTTTCAGAGTTAGAAGCAAGAATTATTACAGCGTTTAATGATTCTTTATATGAAAACTTGTCCTCAAACTTTACTATTGAGCCGCACAGACGTTATAATGAAATTTTACATTTAACTTATTTTGTGAAGAGTGAAGTTTCTGACACAGCTGCAAAGTTCATTATATCTGTGCCAAAAGACATTCTAACACCGGAATCATTGGAAATAGGAAAGCAGCGTTTTAGTGATAATGATTTTTCTCATAGTCCGGTAGAGGTAAATTTTATAGTGGGTACAACCACATTTCCTGTGGCGGATATAAAAAAATTGGATGTAGGCGATATTGTTGTTTTTGAGAATAGTAATTCTTCGGAAATGACTCTTGTGTGTGGCGGTATTGTACAGAAATTTCGGGTAAAACCAAATATAAAAATCATAGAACCGTATGAAGCAGGCGGAGGAGATGGTATGGAAGATAATACAAACGTTAATTTATGGGATAGTATTCAGGTTGATATGTCGGCTGAATTTGATAAAGTGAGAGTTACTCTTGGGGAACTTAAGAGCATAGAAGAAGGCTTAATTGTTGATTTGTGTTCAGTTTATGACAATAAAGTTTCCTTGAAAGTCGGCGGAAAATTAGTTGCAAGCGGAGAACTTGTAATTATAAACGACAGATTTGGTGTAAGAATTGAGAAGGTAAGTGATTCATCGGCATCATCCGATTCTACACCGGCTGCAATTAATGTAAACTCTTCAGATGAAGAACATACACCTGATGAAGATTTTGATTACAGTGACTTTGAAGTTGAGAATGATGAAGGTTAATTGACTTTGAGAGTCGTGGAATTAAAAAGATAGAAGTGCAGAAGATAACAGGTTTTGGAATTTAGCAATTTGAATTGACAAAAGCTTCTATGCTTTCGGATATAAAAATTCTTTATAATATGAGGATATGAGTTATATGGGATATTTAGCAAATTTTATGGTATATACACTTGCGATGATTGGAGTGATTGCGATTGCGCTTTTGGTGTTCAAAAACTCATCAGGTTTCGGCGGTTGTGCGAAATCTAAACATCTGAAGGTTTTGGATTCGCTTTCATTAGCACCACGAAAAACTCTTTATGTAGTTTCTACTGGAAGAGAAAAATTTTTAATTGCGGGTGATGTTAGTCATACCACTTTGATTTCAAAACTTTGTGATTCAGAGCAGCGGGATGTGGTTGAAATACCTTCTGTCGTTGAAACTTCGTTCCAAGAAACAATGGCAAGTATTCCGAAGTCAAAATATATGGACAGGGCTAATCTTGGGATAAAATCTTCCCAAAATAGTCCGTATAATTCGGTAATGAAAAACTTGGCTTCCAAAATGCAGGGATAATACATTTTTCCAAGGCGTTTTGTGCTAATTCCTCCACAAGGAGGACAGAGATTTACTAAAAATACAAGGATAAAATAATGGACTCAGTAATACAAGATATGAACCCAGTTTTACAAATGCTTACGGTAATGTCGCTTTTTTCGCTATTACCGTTTGTATTTTGCTGTATGACCTGTTTTTTAAGATTTACTATAGTGTTTTCGCTTCTTAAAACTGCGATGGGCGTTCAAGTTCCGCCTGCAATTGTTACAATCGGGCTTTGTATGATTTTAACTTTTTATACAATGGGTGGTGTTTTTCAACAAATGTATGAGCGTGGATCAGTTCCGTATCAAAAAAATCAAAACCTCATAGCTGCTATTGATGAAGGTTCTAAGCCACTCAAAGAGTTTATGATGAAGCAAACGCGTGAATCGGACTTAGCTTTTTTTGTAGAACTTAAGCACAAAACTCCGCCTAAAACTCCGGAAGATATTACAATATGGGAAGTTGCTCCGGCTTATATTTTAAGCGAGCTTAAAACTGCGTTTGAAATAGGTTTTATCGTATTTGTTCCATTTATTGTTTTAGACCTTGTAGTGGCAAATATTCTATTAGCACTTGGTATGTTCATGTTGTCACCGACAATTATTTCTCTGCCGTTCAAGTTACTAATATTTATTGCTGTTGATGGTTGGGCACTGATTGTTCAAGGGTTGGTACAAAGTTATAACTAAGAGTTATGTATATAGACAGTTAGTTTGATTTGAAAAATCACAAAAGGATTAAAAACATGGAAACGTCATTGACAGTAATAGAAAATAGAATTTTTACAATACGCGGGCAAAGAGTGATGATTGACCGCGATCTCGCTGAGTTATATGAAGTTCCGACTTCCAGACTTAATGAAGCTGTAAAAAGGAATATAAAAAGATTTCCGGACGACTTTATGTTCAAACTCAGTAAAGACGAACTTTTAGAACTCATCGCAAATTGCGATAGGTTCCAAAGCCTTAAGCATTCAAGCAATCCGCCTTATGCATTTACTGAACAAGGTGTGTCAATGTTATCAAGTGTGTTGAATAGCGATAGAGCAATTTCTATAAATATTGAAAAACCAAGAGAAATAAAATCAATTGGGTTTAATACCAAGTAAACGAGGGAAATGACCATGGAAATGTTAACTGAATATTTAGCAAAAGGATTTATGACGATGTTGTCAATCTCAATGCCGTGCGTGCTTACTGCTGCGGCAATCGGGCTTGTAGTCGGTATAATTCAGGCTGTTACACAAGTTCAGGAGCAAACAATTGCTGCTGCGCCTAAGATTTTTGCAGTGTTTTTGGTAATCATTATTGGTGGTATGGGATTTATCAAACTTTTGACAAATTTATTTACTGATGGTATGGCAATTGCTTTTAACGGAGTTTCTAAAAATGCAAATTATGTTTTGCCGGCGGATTATTATAAATATACAACTCCGTTTGAAGGTGAAATGAAAGATAAATTTAAAAATCAGTCAGATTTTAATGACATAATGAAAAATCCGGGAAAAGTTCCGTATATTGATAAAAACCAAAAGATTAAATACAATACTGCACCAAAAGCTCCAATGCCAAAGGCTAATTTTGTAGAAACTAATAAAATTTTAGGTAGATAATGCAAACAGACAGATGTAAAAAAACAAAACTAAAAAATTTATTATGGGCTGTGCCTCTATGTCTCTGTATGTCTATGACTCTGTCAAGTCAGGCATTTGAGGACTGCGTTGTTTCTACCGATGGCAAACTTTCTGATATTAGTATTGAACAAAATGATATTGTTGATGTTTACCCAATTTTTACAATAATGAATGAAAAGAACCAATTATATGTACATCCGTTTAGGGAAGGCAAAACGCGTTTTTGTGTTCTAAAAAATGGAAAAGAAATTGTAATGTTTAATATAGAAATTACGGAGAATAACACTGTTATAGATGATGTTGATGGGTTTGAAGTTTTGTCTGTGGATTTTCCGCCGGAAGAATTATATTTGGATAATCGGCTGTCCCCTCACCCTAACCATCTCCCCGAGGAGAGGGAATATAGTCTAGAATTAGATTTACCCCCGGGAGGTAATTAATGGATCAACTGATTTCTCAAATGGCAGTTTTATTCCCTCAATTTGACCACTGGTTTTCGGCTGGTTCAATTGTTTTTGCAAGGCTTTTGGGTTTTATAAGGTTCGCTCCGATTTTTAACAGAAAAGAAATTGCGGGCTTGGTTAAACTTGCGCTTGTTTTTATACTTACGGTAATGCTGACTCCGATTCTGAAACCTGCTGCGCCACCGGCTGATATTTCTCCGCTACTGTTATTGCTGTTGAATTTTGCGGTTGGTGCAATCATTGGATATATAGCTCAGCTTTTGATTTTGGCGATAGAAGCCGGTGGTGATATGATTAATACGCAAATGGGTCTTTCTTCTGCAATGGTTATGGATCCGACATCAAATAGTCAGACTTCTATTTTAAGCCGTGTTATTACACTTCTTGGAATTCTGATATTTATTGAACTTGGAGGGTTTTATTGGCTTTTGAATGCGCTTATAAGAAGTTTTGAAATATTCCCGATATATGCGGTTGCAATTCCTTTGGAAAAAATAATTAACTTGGATTATTTGGTAACAACTACTTCAAATGTTTTGTACATAGGTTTGCAAATAGCATCTCCTGTGCTTTTAGCAACGTTAGGACAAGATATTATACTTGGTGTAATTTCAAAGACTGCACCGCAGGTTAACGTATTCCAACTGAGCTTCTTGTTTAAGCCTGTGTTCGGGGCGGCAATTATGATTTGGATTTTGCCAATGTTAATTAACGTAATTTCGGAGTTTTTCTTATCATTTTCAAAGATATATTAAACGAAGATAAGAATGTTTATAGCTCAAAGTATTCAGCTTTATCCAATGTGCGTTCATCCCGATAATAGCTGTTGTACATTTTTGCGCGTTTTACGATGTTATACCATTTGTGGTAATCATTCATAAATTCTTGTTTATTTTTATTCATATAATGAATGGTGACATTGCTTTCAAATCCCTTGGTTGCGCGGAAAAATTCACACTGTGCTTCAACATTTTTATAAGCATCAGTGCATCGTCCGATAATTCCTTCATGTTCGGTCAATCTCAATGTTTTGAATTTTGCTGTCGGATTGATTTTCATTAATCTTGCAGAGCTGTTTGAGAGCATGACATTAATAGGAAGTTTGTTTTTGTAAGAATGGATAACAACACTTTCCCTCCAGTTGTTGCTTGATTGTCCGTTTGGTACATATTGTAAAATGGCTTCGTTTGCGCTTTTTTTGTAATATGCTTTTACCCAGTGTTCGCGTTCGGGAAATTTGATTATAATTGTTTCGTACGCAAAAACCGGAAGTGCAAAAAAGAGAATGCTAAATAAAAGGACTTTTTTCATCAGCAATAACTCCTCTCTCTCCGACTTTTGTAATTTCTTTTAAGAGTTCAGGTGCAAAAATTTCGCTCTCAAAATGTCCGATATCAAATACGACTTTTTTAGAGTCAAGTGCGGTGTGAAACTTGACATCCCCTGTAACAAATGCGTCGGTTTCTCCGATAAATTCAGAACCTGAACCGGCGCAAAAACCGATTGTCCGAACGGTTTTTGCGCCGCAATTGTTTACGTATCTTAAGCGCGGTGAAATTTCTAGAAGTTTATTGTGTAATTCTTCAACCGTAATTGAATATTCAAGTTCTACTATGCGTACAAAACCGCTATCTTTTGTTTTGTTAAAACCGAGTTTTTTTATCAATGTATCTGTTGTGCCACCTTGGGCAATATCAAGGTTTGTGTGTGCACAATATATGTTTATGTCTTTGTATTCAAATGGAACATAAAACAATGGATGGTGTGAGATTATCATATCACAGCCCTTTTTGCGCGCTTGATGGATGACATCGTCTGTAACGGTTAGTGCGAATAATATTTTATTTACATAGATTTGGGAGTTATTACAATTGCTCCCTTTGTCTACTATCCAACCTGAACAATCCCACTTTTCTTGTGTTTCAAGCGGTGCAAATTCTTCTATCTTGCGGACAATTTCATATTTATCCAAAAATTTCCTCCAAAATACGTTTTGCAATATTTTCTTTTGTATCTTTTTCAATATGCTTGATATTTAGTGATTTGTCAATTATATAAATTTCGTTTTCATTGCTGTTAAACCCGATATCTTTGCGAGAAATGTCGTTTGCTATAAGAAAATCACATCCTTTTTTCTGAATTTTTGCTTTGGCATTTTCAAGTAGGTTTTCACTTTCTGCGCAAAAACCAACTATGTAGGTTGGCAAATTGTCGGCTGATGATTGTGGAGCGACTGCTTGATTTTTAGTTGTTGAGTTAACCTCAGTGTTTTTATTCTGACGCATTGCGCAAATTTCTTTTAGTATGTCAGGATTTTCAACGAGTTTGAGCTCTAATTCTTTGCCCTGTTTTTTTATTTTATTTTCTGCGCAATTTTCTACTCTGTAATCGGAAACTGCCGCTGCCATAATAACACAGTCTTGTTTTTCCAGATTTTCTTTTACAGCTTTCTCCATTGCTTGTGCGGATTCAGCAACAATATTTTTGTATGGCTTATCTGTTTTAAATGTTGAGACCAAAGTTACTTCAGCTCCCATTTTATAAGCGTTGTCTGCGAGTGCAAGTCCCATTTTGCCAGAGGAAGCGTTTGTAATATATCTTACAGGGTCGATTTTTTCTCTTGTTCCGCCGGCTGTAATAAGTATTTTTTTCCCTTTTAATTTTTGGTTCTTGCTGAAAATTTCAATGGTTTTATCGAAAATTTCTTCTACTTCTCGCATTCTGCCGACTCCATTAGTGCCGCAAGCAAGAAATCCTGAATCAGGTTCAAGAATATGATATCCGTTTGTTTTAAGCTTTGCTAAATTTTCTTGCACAAAAGGATTGTTCCACATGTTTTCGTTCATTGCAGGTGCGAGTAAAATTGGTTTAGAAAATGCGCAAGCTGTTGATAGTAGCAAATTGTCACAAATTCCGTTTGCGATTTTTCCGATAGTATTGGCGCTTGCAGGTGCTATTACAAAAATATCGGCTTCTGTGAGTGCAATATGTTCCGGCTTATATTCGTTAATTTCAAAATTATTGACATAAACTTCGTTGTTTGAAAGTGTTTGCAAAGTTAGTTTTGTCACAAAATTGAGCGCATTTGGCGTAAGAACCACGCGAACATTTGCGCCGGCTTTTTTGTAAAGTCTGATTAGCGTGCAAATTTTGTATGCCGCTATACCGCCTGTAATCCCTATCAAAATGTTTTTGTTGTTTAGCATAAGTTTATTATACCATGGTATACTTAAATTATGCAGAGTGTTGATGAAAAGTATATGCGAATGTGTTTTAGGCTTGCAATGCGCGGAAAAGGGCGCGTTGCGCCAAATCCTATGGTTGGTTGTGTAGTTCTGGATAAAAACGGAAAACTGATATCAAAAGGATACCATAAAAAATATGGCAAAAACCACGCAGAACGCGACGCATTGTTGAAATTAAAAAATAATGAAGCAGATGGCGGAACTTTGTATGTCAATTTAGAGCCATGTTCCCACTATGGCAAGACTCCGCCTTGTGTTGAGCTTATTATAGAGAGAAAGATTAAACGTGTGGTAATTGGTATGAAAGACGTTAATCCAAAAGTTGATGGAATTTCTAAGCTTCAAGCAGCAGGTATTCAGGTTGATTTTGTTTTACAAGACGAAGCGCGTTTTTTGAATAGACAGTTTATCAAAAATATGACGCAAAAACTTCCTTATGTTGTTTTGAAAACCGCAACAACAATGGATGGCAAAATCGCGACCAAAACAGGTTCCTCAAAATGGATTACTTCTTCTACGGCTCGTGAAGAAGCGTATAAAATGCGCAAAGAGTTTGATTGCATAATGACAAGTTCTAATACAGTGATTGCTGATAATCCGTCAATGGAGCATAAGTTTAAATGCGTATTGGATAAGGATTCCAGAATATTAAAGAATGCTAAAATTTATGAACAAGGCGAAATTTACGTTGCAACGCGCGAAAATACTCCAATAAAAGATGGAAATTTGGATGTAGAAGCGGTTTTGAGGAAATTATATGAGCGCGGCATTTATTCCGTATTTGTTGAATGTGGCGGAACTTTAGCCGGATCAATGCTAAAATATGGGCTTGTTGATGAGGTTTTTCAGTTCGTTGCGCCTAAAATATTGAATGATAACAGCGGAAGAAGCTGTTTTGATGGTGATAGTATTAATGAAATTTCGCAATCCAAAAACCTCAGAATATATGAGGTAAAACAAATTGGTTGTGATTTGTTAATCAAATCTACTTCATTTTAAAATCTTGAGCATATTCTGGACGTTGGTTAACGTAACCTGCGCTGAGGTTCTGGTCATCAGCTTCTATTCTTCTTCTTTCAAGTTGAAGTTGTCCGTTTTTTACGACTTCTTGCAATTGACCTAGGTTTTGTTCAAGATTCGTTAAAACTTGTTCTGCATAAACTGTTGCACCGTCTTTAATTCTTGTAGCTTCGTCAACTGCTTGAACTCTCAAGTTTTCTGCTTCGTCGACTGCTTTGCGTTTGATGTCTTCACAATCAGCTATAACTTGCTCTTTAATTTTTTCAGCTTCGCGTTGAACAGCTCTTAATAAATCAGATTCGCTAAGAAGTCTGTTTGCTTCAGCTTGTGCGTCTGCAACAATTTTTTCGGCTTTTTGTTGAGCTTCGTATTGCAATTCATCTTTGCGTCTCAATAATGCCCTTGCTTCTTTTATTTCATCAGGCAGTGCCGCATATAACTTATCCAAGATGTCAGTTACGGTATTTTTCTTGACGAGAGAAAAACCTAAAATAGGACAACCTTTGTTGTCAAGAGTTTCTTCCAATTCATTCATTAAACCATATATTACATCTTGTTGTGAATTCATATTTTGCTCCGTTTTTTCTTTATGATAGCTACCAAAATTGTACAACAAGCAATAAACAAAAGTCAACGCATGGTTTTAAGAGTTTAATTAATCTTGTCTATTAAAAAGCTCTTCAATTGCATTTATGTCTCTTTCAATAAAATTAATCATTGAACTAATCATTTTGTTTGCTTCTGTAACATTTACTACGCATAAATTTTTATCAAGAATGAAACTTTTTGCGAGTAGTTTGGAAAGAGCTCCATAGCACAATACTGAATTATAGCGTTGAACATCTTTTTTTGTTTTAATAACTCTTTTGTAAGAATCGGGTAAGGTTGCTAATAGGCAACACGTAATATCATTGATTCTGTTTTTCTTCACGAGTTTAAAACTTCCAAAAGTGAATACTGCGTCAAAATTAATAATTCTTTGTAATTTTTTCAAATAATCTTTTATTGCTACTATATCTACCATTTTACTACCCTCTATACTACATTATAAGTGAAATTTTACAAAATAACAACATTTTCTTATAAATTTGTATGTTAGAATATATATATGAATAAGATTATAATTTCACCGTCAATATTATCTGCAGATTTTGCAAACCTTGCGTCTGAAATAAGTTCAGTGAAAGCAGCTGGTGCTAAATGGCTTCATATAGACGTTATGGATGGACATTTTGTTCCGAATATAACAATCGGAGTTCCTGTGGTTAAATCCATACGAAAAGTAACGGATTTGATTCTTGATACGCATTTGATGATTGAGAATCCGGAAAAATACGTAGAACCGTTTGCAAAAGCAGGTTCTGATGTTATAACTTTTCATTACGAAGCTTGCAAGGATGATAAACATGTAAATGAAGTGATTTCATTGATTCATTCTTTTGGTTTAAAAGCCGGAATTTCGATAAAGCCAAAAACAGAGCCCAAAAATATTTTTCCGTTTTTAGAAAATGTGGATTTAGTTCTTGTAATGACAGTAGAGCCGGGGTTTGGAGGTCAAGAGTTTATGCATGAAGCGGCTATGAAAATACCTGTGATTAAGGAGCAAGCTCCAGAAAATTTGATTATACAAGTTGATGGTGGTGTAAATAATCTGACTTCCAAAATTTGCACATCTTTGGGGGCAAATTCTCTTGTTGCCGGAAGTTACGTGTTCGGAAATGATGATTACAAAAAAGCGATAGAAAGCTTATGTTAATTCAATTAAATCTTGTTTTATAATATTTTTGAATGTGTCGCTTATGTTGTTTAAATCCACAATATCGACTTCGTAAGGGATTGTTGAATTTTCAAAGATAAATGCAAGTTTTGTTTTAATTGCTCCGGTTAATTCACTTGAATCAATTGCAATATCTATGTCAGAGTATTGTCTTGCTTTATTTTTTGCTCTGGAGCCGAAAATATAGAGTTTGTAATTTTTTAAACAGGACGACACAGACTGCTTAATAAAATCAATATATTTTTGTTCTAAATCTATCATAATTTTTCTTTAAGTCGTTTTAATAAAAATTCTGCTTCTGATTTGAATTTTGGAATTACATATAAAACTTCATTGGCAACTTCTTCATCATAAGTATGTGATGTAGAGTTGCGTTTCTGTCTATATTCAGTCCATTGAAGAAGGTCATTTTCAATAAGTCCAAGCTTGTTAGCTTGTCTTATTGTTTCATTAAAAGTCATAGCAGGCATGGCTTCATTGGATTGCATATTAATGAATCGTGTAAGCATTTTTATTGCCAATGAGTATGTATATTCAAAACGCTGAATTACTGCATCACGAATGTCAATATCATAATTTTCTTTTTCGTATCTTATGATAATTGCATTTAAACTTATCAAAGCTTTTTCAAAAGAAGATATATCTAAGCTTTCCATACAATTTAAAATACCATTTTTTTGAATTAAAATCAATCATCTTGTTTGCTTATTCCTTTTTTTGAAAATAGGTTTTAAAATGGTTTCATGGAAAATCTTTTGGAAATAAAAAATCTTAATCTTTTCTTTGGCAAGTACCAAGCCTTGTACAACGCAAATTTAACTTTAGAAAAAGGTTCGATGAAAGCTCTTGTCGGAGAATCGGGTTGTGGCAAAAGCATTACTGCGATGTCGATTTTGCAACTTTTACCCAAAACCGCCAAGATTACTGGCGGGGAAATTTGGTTTAACGGCGAAAATCTTGTTGAGTGTAAAGAAAAACAAATGCGTGAACTTAGGGGAAATAAAATTGCGCTTATTCCGCAAGACCCGATGACTTCGCTTAATCCTTTGTATACAATCGGTAATCAGCTTGTAGAATCTATTATGGTGCATTCTAAGGTTTCAAAGCGTCAGGCATTGCGCAAAGCTCGCGAGGTTATGGATTTGGTTTGTATTCCTGATGTAGAAAATAAGCTGAATTTTTATCCTCATGAATTTTCAGGCGGTATGAAACAGCGCATAATTATTGCAATGGCACTGGCATGTCGTGCTGAACTTATAATTGCAGATGAACCGACTACTGCGCTGGATGTTACGATTCAAAAACAAATTATGGATTTATTGGATGAGATTAAGAAAGAATTTCGCACAACAATTCTTATGATTTCACACGATTTAGCATTGGTAAGTAATTATGCAGATAGTGTTTCCGTAATGTATTCTGGACACATTGTTGAAGAAGCTCCTGCAAAAGCGTTTTTCCAAAAACCGATGCACCCGTATTCAGTCGCACTTTTAAATTCTTTACCGTCAAAAAATCCTGCATTGAAACTAAAGACTATTGAAGGTGCTCCTCCATCAATTCAAGAAGAGATTTTGGGGTGTAAATTCCATCCGAGATGTGATTTGTGCAAATCGGGTTTGTGTGACAGCGTTGAACCAAAACTTGTGGAAAAAGAGATTTATCACTATTCGGCTTGTTTGGTAAAATAATCATTCTAAAGCAGGATAAAACGAGTACAAAATGTGTTATAATAGTGGTAACAGAGGTTTTTATATGAAAAAAATCTGTAGCCTAATAATATTTGCATTTGTAATATCGGTTTGTGCTTCTGCTTGTAATGTGCAACCGCCTGCATCTATGGTTAAATCTCAGAGGCGATTTGCTAAATATGTAGAGCCTCAGAATAATTCTCAGGGCGGGGTTATTGATTTGTCGGAAGGTCCGAGGACTCGTTATGAAGCAAATTTTGGTCCGAAGGCTCTTGATTTTGACATTAAGATAAGAAATCCTTATTAATAAATTATGGAAGATTTACAAAACAGAAAATATGTTGGCAGGCTTATATATTCGGTACTTGCGGAGAGAGTGAATGTTAGGGAAGCGATAAAATCAATTCCTCAAACAGCTGACAAAAGTATTGAGTGCGCGTATCACGCGCTTGTTCATTATGCAGCGGATGAAGAATTGCGTTATCAGGATTTTGATTATCGTGAAGAGCAGAATGATTATCTTGAATTTATTGCGGAAACATTGTCTCAGGGGAAAAGCCTTCCGCGTAATATAATTGCCGATTATGAACCGTATTACAAAGGGGTTGCGCATAAATGGCAAGACGGTTTGCAAGGTTTTTGGAAAGAATTTTTGCGAGCTATAAATTTATAATTTATTTATTTATTTATTTATTTAACGCGTCTCAATTGAGCCCAGAAAGTTGGAGTTTGTGTGTCGCAGTCTAAGATATCTATTATTCTGTATTCTGAGCCACCTGCTGTTGTAATATGGCGAATTCCGTTAATTGTTTTTTCGCTGTTAACTCCAAAGTGTCCTGAAATTACTGCTTTTACGTTTGTGTGCTTTGCAAGAACCTGCATATATAATTCAGGTTTGAAAGTATAATATGATTCTTTTTTTGATGGCGGAATTATAGGAAAATGTTGTAAGATAATTACGTTATTTTTTGGATAATTGCTAAGTTCTGTATCGAGCCATTCCAGAACGGTGTCTTTGTAATATCCGTTTGTTCCAGGAACAACATCTTTTGTTCCGTCAACGACAATAAAAATGATGTTATCTTTTTCAAAAGTGTAATTAGGGTTTTCCGGCTTGTATCTTCTTACTTGTTTTTTTATGGTTTTAATGTATTCAGCTTTGCTCATGTGCTTGTGTTTGCTGACATCTTTGTCTCCGAGAACAATGTAAAAAGGGCAATTTAGTTTTTTAGCTTCGCTCAAAAAACCTTCTAAATCATAAGGAGATGGTTTGTCGATGTTGTCACCCGTGAAAACAACAAACTGAACATCTTTTTGTTTGTTTATGTCTTTTATCATGCTGGTGAGTGCGTGATTTTTGTCAGTGTGAGAGTAACGTACATCACTAACTTGTACGAACCGCAAATCTTTTGCAAAAACGGCTGACGTAAATATTAGTGATGTTAAAATTAAGCTTAAAATTTTTTTCATTAATACCTCTCTGGTATGATTTTAGCATAAAAAAGCTATACTTTTTTACAAAATAGGTTATAATATACATGCAACGTACAATCAAGGACTTTGGAATTATGTCTTTTGATTTTAACAGTAATATCAACCCAATAAACAAAGCTCAGTCGGCATATAAAGATGGAAGCGGTATGGGCGGTGGCGGAATGTATATGCGTCAAGGCAAAAAACGTAAAAACGAGGATGAGGATGATATGTTTGTGCGTAGTGAAGACGAAAATTCAAATGATATTGAATTTGATTCTGATCTGAAAGATGAAGATATCCTGCGTGATAATTTGATTAATAAGTTTGTAAATTGGTTTCAGATTAAAAAAGATTAATTTATTATTTTATTTTGAGGTTGTAGTGTTTCTATACATTTTGTAAAGAATGTATCGTT